>NZ_JAOCDF010000015.1:0-61513 GCF_029840775.1 Empedobacter sp. GD03865 | reverse complement strand
TAAGTAATAAAATTTTATACATTTTTTTTAGGTTTATTAAATTGTAGATTTTATTTTTTTGTACAACTAAAATTAAAAAAAATATTTAATCTAAATCTATCATTAAAAACCACTAATATAATTAATTTTCCTCTACTCAGAAATAATCAAAGTGGTTGGTACATTGGAAATCCAAATGCTTTTCGTTTCGATAAGGTTTTTCCAGCTTTCCATACTAATCATCATCAAATCCATTTCATCCAAAAACTCTTTATCCAATTGTTGTTTGTACGAAAGACTAATATGATTTGGAGCAATATTTTCGATACTACGAATAATTTCTTTTACTTCTGAATGACGTTTCGTGTAACCGCTTACGTCTACAATAATAATTTGCGATTCGCTATTCGAGATTAATCGTTGAGCATATTTCAGTAAATCGGCATCTTTATTTCCGAAAAGAGGTAGAAAAACTTTTTCTGCTTTAGTAAAATTTTTGTCCAAAACAATTCCAACAGGAACTGTTGATTTGTTCAATAATTGTTTCGTTCTTTCGTTGAAAATTGAATGATCAAACATGTTTTCTTTTCCAGTAACTTGACCAATCAAAATATCTGGATCGATAATTTTTGTCGTAAATCCTAAAATATTTCCTAATAACGAACCCGAATAAATAGAATTTCTAACACCCATCAACATTAAATCGTAATCACCTTTTTGTGCAATATCAATTGTCTCAAAAACCATATCTGTAGAAACTTTGAACATTGTCGTTACATCTTGATGTAATTCTTTGGAAACCTCAATAATCGGTTCGAAAATTTCTGCTTCTCTATCTTCAAGATTGAAATGTTGCACTTCGCTACTTTTCATCACATGAATTGCCGAAACAAGTGAGTTTTCGTCTTGTTTTTTGATAAAGCTATTAGCTATTCGTAACAATTCAGCACCTTTTTCAGGTGTTTGAAAATCAATTAATATTTTATATTTCTGACTTTGACTAATTTCAGAAAGTTCATTTTCTATCTTTTGTTTTCGAAAAATCCAATTGATTAAATCTAAAGCTGGACCTGTCATAAAAGTTGTGACCAAAGCCATTATCACCATCATAGCGAAAACTTCTGGTGTTAAGACACCTAAATCATATCCAATGTTTAGCACGACTAATTCCATCAAACCTCGTGTATTCATTAAGGCACCAATGGTCAAACTGTCTCTCCAGTTTTGTCCAACAAATTTAGCGGCTACTGCACTTCCAACAAATTTTCCTGTTACAGCTACCAAAATAATCATTCCCGCAGTTTGCCATAAATGTGGACTATCTAATAATCCAATTTGTGTTCTTAAACCTGTAAAAACAAAGAACAGCGGAAGTAATAAAACCAATGAAACATCTTCTATTTTTTCGATGAATAAATTTCTAAATTTCACATTTTCAGGCATAATTGTTCCAGCTAAAAAAGCTCCAAATAATGCATGAATTCCTATGATTTCACTTAAGTATGAAGAAATAATTAAGACCAAGAAAAAGATTCCAATGATAGGTTTTGTAAGCGTTGTTTTGCTCGAATGTACGTCTGCAATTCTCTTTAGGAAAGGACGAACGAAACGAACCATCGCGATAACGTAAACAATTGCGAGTAAAATAACATACAATGAACTGATGAATGAGCCAGCTTTTACAATGGCGATAACCGCGGCTAATAAACACCAAGCCGTGATATCGTCGGCTGCAGCGCAAGTAATTACAATAGAACCTAAACGAGTTTTGCTAATCCCGCGTTCTTGTACAATACGAGCCAGAACGGGAAAGGCTGTAATACTCATCGAAATTCCGATAAAAAGGGCAAATGATAGAAAGTTAATTCCTTCTGGAGCAAATTCCATATAAATTAATCCAGCTAGAGCTAAACCAAGTGTAAATGGAATAATGATACTCGCGTGACTAATAACTATGGCGTCTTGTGCATTTTTCTTTAGCACTTTAAGGTCTAACTCCATTCCGATGACATACATGAATAGGATCAAACCTATCTGACTGATAAATTCTAAGTTTCCTAACGATTCTTTTGGAAAAAGATCTCCGAAAAATTCTGGGAAATGCATTCCTATAAAAGAAGGACCAAGGAAAATACCTGCAATAATTTCTCCAATTACAGTTGGTTGTCCAATTTTATTAAAAATCCATCCAAAAACCCTTGCGGTAAATATAATGGTCACAATTTGTGCTAATAAAATAGCAAGCGGATGTCCAATATTATGCGTAATACTGTTGATGAAATCATTGAAGTAATTGCTTCCGTTTGCAGCTTGTACAACATGTTTTCCTGCTTCCATTTCTTCTGCTCTTATCACAATAAAATACATCATGATTGAACAAAGTAGAATGGTTACGATATAAAAAATTGAATTTCTTGTCGATTTTTTCATGGCGTTAATTTTCAACAAAAGTCAGAAATTAATTTACAGAAAAATATCAATATTTTTTAAACTCGAGTAAAATGTAATGAAATGGATTTTTTTTGTAATCAAATTGAAATTTGAGCAATAAAATTAGCTTTGTAAACTTCGCTTAATACCAAATTGATTTCTTTATTTTCTTTTGATAAAACATCTAAAGTAACGTTGTCTGAGTGGAAATATTTGATGTGATGTAAGCTGATTATTTCTCGTTTGTTGATACGGACAAAATCTTTTTCGGGTAACATTTCTGACAATGCATCGAGTGTGATATTTTTCAAAATCAAGAATGATAAATCTTGATAATAAACCACTTTATCACGGCTGTCAACGGTAGAAGTTGTAATGTACAAAATTTGATTAAACTGCAACAAAATTTTTCCTTTATCCGAGTTTAATTGCACAAAATTATTTGGTGTCGAAAAACTATTTTGCAAACGTTTTTTTACTTTGTCAACAGCTTGTTGTAAACGCTCTTTTTTGATTGGTTTTTGAATATAATCTGTCGCATCTAAATCAAAAGCGTCAACAGCATATTCCTTATAAGCAGTAGAAAAAATAAACGGTTTTTCTTTTAATAAATTAGCGATTTGTAAACCATTTATTTTAGGCATTTCGATGTCTAAAATACAAAAGTCAAAATCTAAATTTTCAATTTCGTTAATGAATAATTCAGGATCAACATAAGCTTTCACAACTTCTATATCCTCCATTTGTTCACACAACATTTTTAGGTACTTTAACCCAAGAATTTCGTCGTCAATTAGTATGCATTTTAGTATAAAACTCATGTAGATTTATTTTTAAGTTGGCTACAAAAATATCTTGTTCAATAGTTTTAGAAAGTGAAAAATCGTCGCCGTAAACCATTTTCAAGCGATGTTCTAATGATTGACTTCCATGTCCGCCAGTTTCTTTTTTTAAACTATTTTTTGGTGAAATTTTATTCATTACCTGAATTTGAAATGATTTATTATTCAGTTCAAGCAAAATTTTTATGAATGAATTGGCTTGTTGGAAATCGGTGTGTTTGAAAGCATTTTCAATAAAATCAATACTTAATAAAGGTAAGATAATTTTTTCTTGATAATAAGGTGAAGTTTCATCAATTTTTGTTTTAACTTGAAAATCAAACAAAGGCGAAACTTTTACTTTATTAATTTCAATAAAGTTTTTAGTGAAATCTATTTCATCTTTTATCGTCACAAAATTGTCTTTGCTTTCGTACAAAATATAATCCAATACATTAGCTAATTTATCAATCGTATAATAGGTTTGGTACGCATTGGATTGAATCGAATTGAGAATATTTTTGAACAAATGTGGATTCAATTTTGCTTCGTATGACTCTAGTTTTAACTCGTCAACTTTTGTAGATAAATTGTCTAAACGTTGCGTTTGCTCATGACTTATTTTTTTCTCAGATTTTAATGAATTGATCAAATATGTAATCATAATGATTAGAAAAATAATCAATGCAATAATGAGATAAAGTAATATGGTAGGAAGTTGAATCATGCGAAAAATTCTAACTCAAAGATAGAATAATTTATGAATAAAAAAATCCAGAAAGTAGAACCTTCTGGATTTTTAGAAATATTGTGAAAGAAATTATTAAGCGTAATATTTTGCTTTTAATTCTTTTACTTTTGGATCATCTAAGAATTCATCATATGTCATATAACGATCGATGATTCCGTTTGGAGTTAACTCGATAATACGGTTACAAGTTGTTTGAATCAATTCGTGGTCATGAGAACCCATTAAAATTGTTCCTTTGAAATTAACCAAAGAATTATTCAATGCTGTAATCGATTCTAAGTCTAAGTGACCTGTTGGCTCGTCTAACAATAATACGTTTGCACGTAATAACATCATGCGAGAGAACATACAACGCATTTTTTCACCTCCTGATAAAACAGAAGATTTTTTAAGAGCTTCGTCTCCAGAGAATAACATTTTCCCTAAGAAACCACGCATAAATTCTTCGTGACGTTCATCGTCTGATTCTGTATATTGACGTAACCAATCAACCAAGTTGATATCTTCTTTGAAGAAATCTGTATTATCTAAAGGTAAATACGCTTGTGTTGTTGTAATTCCCCAAGTAAAATCTCCAGAATCTGGCTGAGCTTTTCCTGAAAGAATTTCGAAAAATTGAGAAACCGCTTTCGAGTTACGAGAGAAAATACCAATTTTATCACCTTTTTTCAAGTTGATGTTTGCATCTTTAAATAAAACTTCTCCATCTACAGAAGCAGATAAATTGTTTACTTCTAAGATTTGATCACCAGCCTCACGCGATTGTTCCCAGATAAGTGCTGGATATCGACGAGAAGAAGGTTTGATATCTTCGATATTTAATTTCTCGATCATTTTCTTACGAGAAGTCGTTTGTTTTGCTTTAGCAACGTTAGAAGAGAAACGAGCAATGAAATCTTGTAATTCCTTTTTCTTTTCTTCAGCTTTTTTGTTTTGTTGCGCACGTTGTTTTGCAGCTAACTGAGAAGACTCGTACCAGAATGTATAGTTACCAGAATATAGGTTTAATTTAGAGAAATCTAAATCACAAATATGCGTACAAACTGCGTCTAAGAAGTGACGGTCGTGCGATACAACGATTACAGTATTCTCGAAATTACCTAAGAAATCCTCTAACCATTGAATTGTATTAACGTCCAATTCGTTGGTAGGCTCATCTAAGATTAACACGTCAGGATTTCCAAATAAAGCTTGAGCAATCAAAATACGAACTTTCGCTTTATTATCTAAATCTCCCATTAATGTATAATGCATATCCGAATCAATTCCTACATTCGATAATAATGTAGCAGCATCAGATTCTGCATTCCATCCGTTCATTTCTTCATAAACGACACCTAATTCTCCTGCTTTGATACCATCTTCTTCAGAAAAATCTGGTTTAGCATATAAAGCATCCATACGTTCTTTAATATCGTATAATACTTTATTTCCACGTAAAACAGTATCCAATACTGTATATTCGTCATATTTGAAGTGATTCTGTTCTAAGACAGACATACGTTTTCCTTTTTCAAGACTAACTTGTCCTGAAGTTGGATCGATTTCACCTGATAATATTTTTAAGAAAGTAGATTTTCCTGCTCCATTGGCACCAATTATCCCGTAACAGTTGCCATTTGTAAATTTTATATTAACTTCGTCGAAAAGTACACGCTTGCCGAATTGAAGCGATAAATTAGAAACATTTAACATAATTTTTGGTATGATGTTTGTTTGACCTTCCGGCAAAGTTACAAATTTTAATTGGAATAAAATAAAGTGCAGAAAGAAGTTACGATTAAGAATAAACGTGCAAGGTTTGAGTATGAATTATTAGATTCTTACGAAGCCGGCATCCAATTATTTGGGACTGAAATAAAATCTATCCGAATGGGAAAAGCTTCGATTACTGAAAGTTTTTGTCAAATGAAGGATGGAGAACTCTATATTGTTAATATGTTTATTGACGAATATGATTGGGGAACATACTTTAATCATAAAACGAGACGAGACAGAAAACTTTTATTACAAAAATCTGAGTTGCGAAAATTAGAACGCAAAACGAAAGAGACAGGATTGACAATTGTAGCAACCACGCTGTTTATAAACAATAAAGGGTTGGCAAAATTGAAGATATATTTGGCAAAAGGGAAGAAACTTTTTGACAAAAGAAACACAATAAAAGGAAAAGATTTGAAAAGAGATTTGGATAGAATGATAAAGAATTCTTAAATTTGTCTTATAATTGTATAAAATTAAGTAAAATTTAATATATTTAAAACGCTAAATATTTGATAATGAAAAAGTTTAATCTATTATTATCTGCAGTAGTATTATTCCTAGCGGGTAATTCTTTTGTAGATGCTCAGAATTCTAAGAATCCTTGGGCAATTACAGTTGGTGCTCACGCAGTTGATCACAACTCGATCACTGGACCATTCAACCAGTATTTCAAAACAGATAATTGGGATATCGTTCCTCCTTTATCTAAATTATCTATCATCCGTAACTTAAACAGATCTTTTGATGTTGATTTAACTGCTTCAGTAGGTGAAGTTGATAACAACAGATTACGTATCAAAGATGAATTATTCATCAATGCTGGTTTAGGTTTACGTTATAAGTTAGCTAATGGTTATATCTTAAAAGAAGATTCTTGGTTTGATCCATATATCCGTGTAGGTGCTGGTTACCACAGATACGACTACACAGGATTACAATTTCCATTAACAGCTTACTATGGTAATGGTGATGGAAATGAAACTTATCAATTAACTGAAGTTGAAGATTTAGAGAAAAATCATTTCGTAGCTTCTTTAGGTGCTGGATTTAACTTATGGTTTACTAAAAACTTCGGTTTAAACGTTGCTTCTGATTATAACTGGTTACCAGCTTACGGAGGAAACAATTATTTTGACTTCTTCCAACACACAGTAGGAGTTACTTTCCGTTTCGGAAGACCAGATAGAGATAAAGATGGTATTCCTGATGATGAAGATGCATGTCCAGATACTCCAGGTATTGCTACAAATGATCCATCAACAAACGGATGTCCAGATACTGATGGAGATGGAATCTTTGATAAAGATGATGCTTGTCCAACAGAATTTGGTTTAGCTGAATTCCAAGGTTGTCCAGATACAGATGGTGATGGTGTTCCAGATAAAGACGATGCTTGTCCAACAGTTCCAGGACCAATTGAAAACAATGGTTGTCCTTGGCCAGATAGAGATGGTGACGGTATTCCTGATAAAGATGATGCTTGTCCAGATGTACCAGGTTTACCTCAATTCCAAGGTTGTCCAGATACAGATGGTGATGGTATTCCAGATCCAGATGATGCTTGTCCAACTGTACCAGGACCAAAAGAAAATAACGGATGTCCATGGACTGAAGTTCACGTAGCAAAACGTTTATCTAATATTTTATTCGAATACAACTCTGATAAAATTGTTCCTTCTTCTTACGAAGATGTACGTGTAGCTGCTCAAATTTTAAATTCTGATGATTTAAAAGAAAAAAGCTTCTACATTGACGGACATGCTGACCAAAGAGGTAAAGACGCTTATAACAAAACATTATCTTTAAAACGTGCTCAAGCGTTAGTTAATATTTTAGTTGAAAGAGGTGGAGTGGATAAAGCTCGTTTAACTGCTCGTGGTTTAGGAAAATCTCAATTGTTATGTACTGAAAACACTGAAGAGTGTTACCAAAGAAACAGACGTGTTGAGGTATTACCTAGAACAGCTGTAGTAACTGAAACAAAAGTTATCAAAAAAACAGCTACAAAAAAGAAATAATAATTCTTTGAATAGCTTACAATAGAAATAGCCACCTCATTGAGGTGGCTATTTTATTTTTATGAAATTAGGATTAAAATTATTTCTTTCTAAAAACCAATATAATGATGCAACCAGCTGTAAAAATAGATAACAAATAGCCAATCCAAGAAAGTAACGGCATATCCAAAACTATGGGACGAACAGTCGTATTCGCAAGCATACTTGCTCCAATTCCAAAAGCTAAAGTAAGAATAGCTAAAACAAGTTTATTGATACTATCTTTTATTAATTTCTGAATATTATCTATTTGGTCAATCTTGAAGTTTAAAGCCAATTTATCATTGTTTACTTTTTCAATTAATTTCAAGGTATCTTCTGGCAAATCGTTGATTAAATCCTGAATATCTTTAAAATTATCAATTGCTTTTTTACTCAAATATTTAGGATGAAATTTTTGTCGAGCCAATTTTACTGCATAAGGGCGCATCGAACGTTGCACATTAAGATCAGCGTGTAATTGTTGTCCAATTCCTTCTATAAGCGCAATTCCGCGTAGTAAAATGTAAACATATTCGGGTAATAAAACATGATTTCGCTGTAGAATATTATTGAATTTTTTGATGATGATTTGAACTTCTATCGTATCAACGGTATTGTATTCTAAGTAATCAAAAATATCTGCAATATCACGTTCTAATTGTTTTTCGTTTTCGATATAATGTTTAATTGCCATTTTTTTGAGTGAACGAACAATTCGTTTCGGATTTTTTAATCCAAAATCAATTACAACATTTTCTAAAGCCTCTTTTTCGTTGATGGCTAAAATTCCCATCGAACCAAAATCTATAAAAGCAAGTCGTCCATCTTTTAAAATAAAAATATTTCCGGGATGTGGATCAGCATGAAAAAATCCATCATCAAGTAATTGTTTCAAATAAATATCAAAACCTTTCTGTACGATTTTTTTCGGGTCAACTCCTAAAGCTTCTAACTGTTCAACATCGTTTACCTTGAAGCCTTCGATGAATTCCATGCAAAGAAAATTATTGTTCGAATAATCTTCATATGTTTTCGGAACATAAACATCTTTACTATTCTCGAAATTTTTTCTGAAACGTTCGATGTTCTGAAATTCATTGGTTAATGAAAGTTCTTTCAGAATTGAATTTTCAAATGATTTTTCGATTTCAGAAATGAATAATTTTTGAAGTTTCTCATATTTTTTTTCCAAAAAATGAACAATGTCTCGAATCAGGGCTAAATCTGATTCAATTATTTTCTGAATATTAGATCGTTTTACTTTGAAAACAACTTTTTCTCCATTCAACAAAGTGGCACGATAAACTTGCGAAATACTTGCAGCAGCAAAAGGTTGTTCTTCTATAAAAAGAAAATGTTCGTCTGGTTCTATTCCAAATTCATCTCTAATTTTTTGTTTGATGTCAATTTCTTCTGGCGGAACATTATCTTGTAATTTTTTTAGTTCTTCAACCAAAGATTCAGGAACCAAATCTTTACGATTACTCAATAATTGTCCAAATTTTATATAGGTCGGACCAAGTTCTTCCAAAGCCATTCGGAAACGTTGATTGAATGATTGGTTGAAAAATTCGGTATTGTGATCAGAATGAAACAAATCATTTCCGCGAGAAAGAATTTCTTCAAAACCATATTTAGAAACGACTTTTACGATTTTAGAAAATCGTTTTATTTTCTTTAGACTATCCATAAAGTTGAGATTCGATTACAAGTTACGAATAAACAAGTGTGTAATTTCTTTATAAAATCTTAAATTTCTTTGAGTTGAATCTAAAATTATTCCAAATATTAAAATATAATTGTTTATCTTTGCACTCGCTAAAATGGTTTAGGAATCAAGCGATTAATTATTAAGTTAAACATCTCTCGGTCATTTATTTGCATTTGAAGATTTCGAAATAAAATAGATTGAGATACAAATTTTTAGAATTATGTCTAAAGAAACAAAACAAGAGGAGGTACAAGAAGTTGTATTAAACACTCCAGTATTAGATGCGTCTGCTAATGCAAACGTAGCGCCAGAATCATTTGATTGGGAATCTTTCGAATCAGGATTAAACGAAGAAGATCGTAAAGAAAAAGCTGAATTAGAGCAAATGTACGATACAACTTTAGAAGACTTACATGAGAATGAAGTATTCAAAGGACAAGTTGTACGTATTACAGATAAAGAAGCTATCGTAGATATCAACTTCAAATCAGAAGGTGTTATTTCATTAAACGAATTCCGTTACAACTCAGACTTGAAAGTTGGGGATATTGTTGAAGTAATGGTTGATCAACGTGAAGATAAAAATGGTCAATTAATTTTATCTCACAAAAAAGCTCGTACATTAAATGCATGGGATGCTGTTAATAAAGCACACGATTCTCAAGAAATCGTTAACGGTTACATCAAAGCTCGTACTAAAGGTGGTATGATCGTTGACGTATTCGGAATTGAAGCTTTCTTACCAGGTTCTCAAATCGATGTTAAACCAATCCGTGATTACGAACAATTCGTAGGAAAAACTATGGAGTTCAAAGTTGTTAAAATCAACCCAGAATTCAAAAACGTAGTAGTTTCTCACAAAGCGTTAATCGAGGCTGATATCGAAGTTCAGAAAAAAGAAATCGTTGCTCAATTAGAGAAAGGACAAGTATTAGAAGGTGAAGTTAAAAACATCACATCTTACGGTGTATTCGTAGACTTAGGAGGTGTTGACGGTTTAATCCACATTACTGACTTATCTTGGTCTCGTATCAACCACCCATCTGAAATCTTAGAAGATGGACAAAAAATCAACGTTGTAATCTTAGATTTCGACGAAGATAAATCTCGTATCCAATTAGGTATTAAACAATTAGAAGCTCATCCATGGGATGCTTTAGATGCTGATATCAAAGTTGGTGATAAAGTTAAAGGAAAAGTAGTTGTTTTAGCTGACTACGGTGCATTCGTTGAGGTTGCTCCAGGTGTAGAAGGTTTAATCCACGTTTCTGAAATGTCATGGTCTACTCACTTACGTTCTGCTCAAGATTTCGTAAAAGTAGGTGATGAGGTTGAAGCAGTAGTTTTAACTTTAGATAGAGAAGAAAGAAAAATGTCTTTAGGTATCAAACAATTAACTCCAGATCCTTGGACAGATATTACAACTAAATACCCAGTAGGTTCTACTCACAAAGGTAAAGTTCGTAACTTCACTAACTTCGGTGTATTCGTAGAATTAGAAGAAGGTGTTGACGGATTAATCTACATTTCTGACTTATCTTGGACTAAGAAAATCAAACACCCATCAGAATTCTGTGCAGTTGATGATATTTTAGACGTAGTAGTGTTAGAATTAGACGTAGAAGCTCGTCGTTTATCTTTAGGTCACAAACAATTAACTGAAAACCCATGGGATCAGTACGAAGCTAAATATGCAGTAGGTACAGTTCACACAGGTAAAGCAGTTGACGTATTTGACAAAGGTGCTACAGTACAATTCGAAGATGCTGACGTTGAAGCTTTCGCTCCAGCTCGTACATTAGAGAAAGAAGACGGATCTCGTATCAAAAAAGGTGAAGAAACATCTTTCAAAGTTATCGAGTTCAACAAAGAATTCCGTCGCGTTGTAGTTTCTCACACAGCTACTTTCCGTGAGGAAGAAGTTAAAGCTGAGAGATCATCTAACAATAATAACAACAATTCATCTAACACAATCGAAACTTCTACTTTAGGAGATATCGATTCATTAGCAGAATTGAAAAAGAAAATGGAAGAAGGAGGAAACTAATTCTCTAACCAAAATTTTTTAAAATAATAGAAAGGCTACTCATTTTTTGAGTAGCCTTTTCTTTTGAATAATGATGTTGTTTTATAGAATTAAAATGAATTTAATTTATAGTTTAAAATCATATCAAGAATAACATACAATTTTTGATATATTTTTTGAATATTATTCAAAATAGTCTTAATTTTGCAGTCGAAATGGAAAAGATAGAATTTAATTTAGATGCTACTGATTTGAAAATCATGCGATTAATGCAAGATAATGCACGTATTAACAATGCGGATATCGCAAGAGAATTGGGAATGGCACCTTCTGGAATATTAGAACGTGTGAAAAAGCTTGAAAATAAACAAGTTATTTTGGCTTATCACGCAAAAATAAATCCAGTGGCAGTTGGACAAAAATTACTTTCGTACATGTTCATCAAAACCGTAGATATTATCGGTGATGAAACAGTAGGAAGACAACTTGCCGAAATTCCAGAAGTTTTAGAGGTTCATGATATTGCTGGAGAAGATGGTTATCTAATCAAAGTGAGAACTTCTGATAACGAAGGTTTGGTGGAATTGATGCGCAAACATTTGAGTAAAATTGGCGGAATCACTTCTACGCGTACAACTATAGTTTTACAAACAATAAAAGAAGAACAAAATATCGTTATACCAACGATTTAAAAAAATATAGATTGAATGAAAGGGAATCAACCAAGTAAGTGGCTGATTATTGCAGCGTATTTCGTGGTTTATGTAGTTTGGGGATCAACTTATTTTTTTATAGATAAGGCTTTGCATGGTTTTAGTCCGTTTATTTTGGGTTCGTTTCGCTTTATTGCGGCGAGCACAATGTTGATGGGGTATTGTAAATTGAAAGGTTACAAGCTGTGGGATAAACAAATAGTGAAACAATGTATGTTTACAGGTTTTATGTTGTTGTTTATTGATATGGCTGGGATTATTTGGTCCGAACAATTTTTACCAAGTGGAATTGTTGCAATTATGGCAGCATCGGCAGCAATTTGGTTTATTGTGTTAGATAAACCGAAATGGAAACAAAATTTTTCAAGTATTCCTACTATTTTAGGTGTTCTGTTAGGTTTTGTTGGCGTTTTGATGTTGTTCTATGAACAAACAACCACTGTGCATGCAGATGCAGATCAACAATTCTTAAATATGATTGGGTTGATTGTTCTTATCTTTTGTTCGATTGCTTGGACGTTAGGTTCTTTGTATTCAAAATATGTAACAGAAAAGCAGAAAAAAGAAGTTACGAAACCAAAAGAAGATTTGAACATCATGGTCAAAACGGCTTGGCAAATGATTACTGCTGGAGTTTTGTTTAATACAGTTGCAATCTTCAATGGAGAATATGCTAATTTCAATTTTGCGAATGTAGTGACAGAAGATTGGATGGCAATGGTTTATTTAACAACTTTTGGCTCTATTCTTGCTTTCGGATCATATGTTTGGTTGTTGCAATACCGACCAGCTGTGGAAGTTTCTACTTATGCATATGTAAACCCTATTGTAGCCGTTGCATTGAGTTATTTTTTTACAGATGATGTCGTAACTCATTTGCAGATTTATGGTTTGGCAGTAATTTTGTTCAGTGTTTTATTAATGAACTGGAATCTTTATAAAAACACAAAATTAGTTCAGAAAATTCTGCATTTTGTTTCTCGTAAACATTATGCGCATTAAATATTATGATGATTATTAATAAGAAAGCTTCTCGATTTCGAGAAGCTTTTTTTGTATTATTGAGTTTTAAAATTAATAATTAATTCATTGTTGTCTAATTTTAATGGGTAGCCATCTTCTGATTTGAAACCATTTGAAATTACAAATTCATATTCTTTAGTTGGAGTTAATTCCATAGTTATTACGAATGTAGTGTTATCATTAGAGAAATTGATTTTTGTAAACTTAGGACTATACTCTTTTCCTTTTTTTGAGAATCTTATTGAATATTCTTTTGGATTCATTGGTTTAGAAAATATAATTTTAAATTCTTTGATAGATGAATCTATATTTGTTGAACCATTTTCGAAAGGCTCAATTTTTATGATATAAGGTTGTTTTTTTTCGTATTCTTTTATTAATTGATCTTTATCAAAACCTTCTTCGTAAAAACCAGATTTTCTTAGAAAATTTTCAACTTCTTTTTCATCTTGATAATTCAGTTCAATAATATCTTTTATCGCTTGTTTTTTATTTTTAGCTTGATTGTAATATGATTTACATATTTCATATCCAATAAAATATCCCAGATCAGCAGCTTCACCCTTTTGTCCTCCATTGTATAACCAATTTGAAAAATCATCTATAAACATCTCTTCTTTAAATTGTTTTTTCAAATCATCGAAGTGCTGTTTTCCATAAAAAATATATTGTTTTTCAATTGGTTCTCCTAAAACAAGCTCTGTAATAAAATCGCACGAACCTTCTTTTAGGGTATGGTGTAATAATGAGTTGTTTTCATTTGGTTTTTGTTGTGTGTGTACATATTCATGAATATTTAGTGAAATAATATTATCAAGTGATTGCTTCGCAAAAACATTTTTTAGCCAATCATTTTCAAATTCTGAAACATCTGTTTTTGGAATTCCTGTAGCGATTTCAGAACCAACTAAAACCATATTTTCATATAAAGTTCCACCTGAACGCAAGCCACCAATTGTAAAATACATTTCTCCTTCTTTTAGCTCAGGATATAGTTTTTTTAGTTTTTTTACAGCTTTAGTTAATTCTTTTGTTTTATTTTTTATGGTAAGTGTATTAGGTCTAATAGAATTCCAAAACTTAGGATAATTATCAATAAGTTTAATATAAAGAGTATCATTATAATCTCTTACTTTCATAAAGGATTTTAAACCTTTTGTCCCTTTATCAATGTATAAAGTATTAATGAATTTTATTTTTTGTGAATAATTATTTGTAGTTTGAATACTATCAAAAGCTATCCAGAAATTATCTATATCAGAAGTGTAAATTTTATTAGCTATTGAATTTTGTCCAAATGAAATACTCGTAAGAATAAAAAATATTAAAGCTAAAGTTTTATTTTGCATATTGTGTTTTTATATGAGATGTCAATTTAATCAAAAAGTTACAAAATGATTCAAAAAAAAAAGCAGCTCTTCTCAGAACTGCTTTTGTATATTGTGATGAATTATTTCTTACAATTTAGTACATTTTACAATTTCCAAACCGTATTGCGTCGTATGTGGTTCTTCTAAAGTGCGTGTAATCAAATTCATTTTTTGGATGCCTAAATCTTTGATGATTTGAGAGCCAATTCCGTGATCTTTTTCATCGGCTGGTAAAACACCTGATTTAGATTTTCCTTCAGAAAAACTTTTGAAAATCTCTAATTTTTGTTCAATCAACTCAGAACTTTGAATGTTATTAATAAAAATTACAACACCTCTTTCTTCTTCGTTGATAATGTTCATTGTTTTTTCTAACAATGGTGTTTCGCCGTTTTGTAAAGCGCTAAACAAATCATAGTAGCTATTTGTTGATTTTACACGAACTGGAACTACATCATCTTTTGTCCATTTTCCTTTTTTCAAAGCGAAGTGAACTTGATTATTTGTTGTTTGTTGATAAGCGATTAATTCGTATTCTCCGAATCTTGTTTTTGCAGGAAATTGCTCGATACGTTTTACTAATGATTCGTTTTCTAATCGGTAAGCAATCAAATCTTCAATCGAAACAATTTTAAGATCAAATTTCTTCGCAATCTCTAACAATTCTGGCAAACGAGCCATTTCTCCATCTTCTTTCAAAATTTCGACAATACATCCAGCAGGATAATGTCCCGCCATGCGAGCTAAGTCAACAGCAGCTTCTGTATGTCCCATGCGAACCAAAACTCCACCATCTTTTGCTATAAGAGGGAAAATATGTCCTGGTTTTCCTAAATCATCTGGATTTGTATTTTCGTCAATTAAAGCTTGAATAGTTTTAGAACGATCCGAAGCCGAAATTCCTGTTGTACAACCATGTCCTTGTAAATCGACAGAAACGGTAAAATTCGTTTCATAAATCGCTGTATTGTGACCAACCATAAGATCTAAGCCTAATGCTTTACATCTTTGTTGTGTAAGTGGTGTACAAACCAATCCGCGTCCATGCGTTACCATAAAGTTGATGACTTCTGGCGTAGCAAACTCGGCGATACATAGGAAATCTCCTTCATTTTCACGATCTTCATCGTCAACTACAATGATAACTTTTCCTTGTTTTAAATCTTCTAAAGCTTCTTCAATTGTGTTTAATTGAGATGATCTATTTTCCATTGTTTTATGTTATTGATAACGAGAATGCTCCTCGTTTTTGTTTGTTTTCTTAAACTTATTAAAGTATTTTATAATCGGATCGATGTAAATACTTATGTCAAATAATCCTGAGTCTTGGTTGGCTTTATAACTAAATAAAATAGAGAACGGAAGCGCGATAATATTCGCTGCCCAAGCAGCAAAAGTTGAGTCTAATTTACCATTTTTCGCCATGTTTTCTGCGGAGAAATTTAGAATAAAATAGATAACGAATATGACAATAGAAATAACAACCGGCATTCCAATTCCTCCCTTTTTAACAATTGCTCCTAACGAAGATCCTATCAAAAAGAAAATAATACACGTTACTGCGTACGAAAAGTTTCGGTTGTAATGAATGTTTACTTTTGCATATAGTTTTTCTCGACCTATAATTTCTTGTTCAGAAAATAACATATTTTCTTGATCTCGATTTACCATTTGTATCGATTGATTGATAATTCTGTCTTGATCTTGAGCAGAATGTTCTTTTATATCGAAAATCATTTTGGTATTTACAGAATCAATCTCTTTCATTTTATGAAAGTAATAATAATTCTGATTGAACATATTTGTTTTTAAATCTGAATAATACTTTTTATAGTCTACATTTAACGAATCTATCAAATGTCTCAGACCTTTTCCATCCAAATATTTATACGAGTTTCCTGGATCTTCGTCTTTCCCTGAATTTAAAATATCCGAAATATCAATGTAATAATTAAGCGTATCAAATTTAGTATATTGATTTTCTTGACGTTTGCGTTGATCAAAGTTTTTATTTTTGATGTTATCGGTATAAGCAATTCCATCAAAAAGTTCCATTTTCAAGTAATGATTATCATTTTTGTCTGGTGCAAGATTTCCCTTTTTCGCAATAATTGTCATCGTATTTTCTCCAAAAGGTGCATTCTGATGAACAAAAACGTCTTCTAATTTTTCTGAATTTTCGCCCGTAACTTTATTAATTTTCATCTGAAAACCAGGAACCGTTTCAATAAAAACACCTTCTTTCATATTTACAGTAGGTTTTGTCTGTAAAATACTATAGAGCATTGTTCTTGCTTTTCGTTGAGAATAAGGCATTACTTTGTCTCCAAAATAATACAACCCTATTGACATTAACATAATTAATCCAAAAAGTGGGGCAAGAATTCTTGTTAAAGAGATTCCAGACGCTTTCATTGCTGCCAACTCGTAACGCTCACCAAATCCTCCCATTGTCATGATAGACCCCAAAAGAATGGTAAGTGGCAGTACAAGTTGCACCACGTTAATACCAAAATAAAAAAGTAATTCCGCTATAGTGTACCATTCTAAACCTTTTCCAATAAATTTTTCCATTTCTTGCCATGCAAACTGCACAATAAAGATGAAAAACAGAACACTAAAAATGAAAAAAAATGGACCTAAAAAGGTCTTAATTAAATACCAGTCAAGCTTTTTTAACATTGATTATAATTGTGTAATAATATAGCCTTGCGACTTATATTTCTTTTGGTCAAAGTTAAAGTAACTTTTGTGAATAAGTAAATTTTGAACGTAATCTTTTACAACGATAGACATTGTATCTCCATTTTTACCATATTCTTTATAATCATGGATTTGATTATTCGCTGTATTGACTCCTAAAACCGAATATTTGATTGTTGAAGTTTTAGTTGGCGTTAATTTTATATACTGAATTGTTTTTCCTCCAACGGTTTTTTTATCTGTTAAAGCGTAGCTGAAATCAGTACGATATGTGTTTAAAACTTTAGTTGGTGTTAAGAAATCATCTGTGTTAGATGCATCAGAAATAGTTACTTCTTTGTCATCTTTTGCAATTGTATATAATTTAGTTCCTGTGAAAATTTGGTTGATATCGCCTACATTCAAGTTAAATTTTTGTTTCATTGCAAAAACTTCTCCCGAACGACTTGTTGATTTTCCATTTGCATTATGGCTAAAATCAAATTTGATGTAATACGAGTTTGCGTTGGTATATTTAGCGTAAACTTTGTCTAAGATTTGTTTTGCTGATTGAGCGTTTAATGTTCCAACCCCTACTAATAAGAGTATGAAAGAATAGATAATCTTTTTCATACAATTTAATTTTCTATCTGTTTTTAATAAATTTTAGTTCAAATTATTCAACAACTGTTCCAAACTCATGTCATCTTGTATCAATACCTGTCTTGCTTTACTTCCTTCGAAAGGACCAACAATTCCAGCAGCTTCCAATTGATCAATTAATCGTCCAGCACGGTTATATCCTAATTTTAATTTTCGTTGTAATAAAGACGCGGAACCTTGTTGATTCATTACAATTAATCGTGCAGCATCTTCAAAAAGTACATCACGATCAGATAAATCAATATCTAAATTAGATCCACCTTCTTCACCAACATATTCTGGTAAATGCATCGCGTCTGAATAACCACGTTGTTCACCAATAAATTCGGTAATTTTATCCACTTCTGGCGTATCCACAAATGCACATTGTAAACGTACTAATTCGTTTCCAGTTGTGTACAACATATCACCTTTACCAATTAATTGATCGGCTCCTTGCGAATCTAAAATCGTTCTCGAATCTATTTTTGACGTTACACGGAAAGCGACACGACCAGGGAAATTGGCTTTAATTGTTCCTGTAATCACATTTACAGACGGACGTTGAGTTGCAACAATCAAGTGAATACCAACGGCACGAGCTAATTGAGCCAAACGAGCAATCGGTAATTCAACTTCTTTACCAGCTGTCATAATCAAATCAGCAAATTCATCCACGATTAATACAATATATGGTAAGAATCTGTGACCTGCTTCTGGATTTAATTTACGTTGTTTGAATTTCGCGTTATATTCTTTGATGTTTCGAACGAAAGCATTTTTCAATAATTCGTAACGATCATCCATTTCAATACAAAGTGAATTTAATGTGTTAATTACTTTTGTATTATCTGTGATAATTGCTTCTTCCGAATCTGGTAATTTTGCTAAATAGTGACGCTCTATTTTAGAATATAAAGTAAGCTCAACTTTCTTCGGATCGACCATCACAAATTTTAATTCAGATGGATGTTTTTTATAGATTAACGAAGCGATAATTGCATTCAAACCGACCGATTTACCTTGTCCAGTTGCACCAGCCATCAACAAGTGAGGCATTTTTGCTAAATCGGCAACAAAGGTTTCGTTCGTAATTGTTTTCCCGAAAGCAATTGGTAATTCCATATCAGCATTTTGGAACTTTTGCGAAGCAATTACCGAATGCATGGAAACCATCGAAGGATTAGAATTTGGAACCTCAATACCAATTGTTCCTTTTCCAGGAATCGGCGCAATAATACGAATACCAAGCGCAGCCAAACTTAAGGCAATATCGTCCTCAAGATTTTTGATTTTAGAAATACGAACACCAGCTTTTGGTACAATTTCGTACAATGTAACTGTAGGACCGATTGTTGCTGAAATTTCATCGATTCCGATTCCATAGTTTCCTAAGGTTTCGACAATTCTATTTTTGTTCGTTTCTAATTCTTTTTGATCAATTAACGTATTTCCGTTGTCATATTTTTTTAACAATGAAATAGGAGGAAATTGATAATTTGGTAAATCTAAACGTTGATTGTACTCACCTTGTTCTTGTACCAATCGAGCAGAAGTCGCTTCAAATTCTTCTTCCTCATCAACGTGTTGAACTTTTAATTCTAATCCATTTTCAGAAGAATTTTGAGTTGGTTGAATTTCTGTTTCGAAATTTTCTTCATCATTAATTGATAAAAAATCTACTTGATTATTTTCTTCCTCATCATCTGCCAAATCTTCAACCACTAATTCTGTAATATTAAGTGGAGTTTCTTCGATTGTTTCTTCCTCTTTTGGTTGATTAATTTTAAATTCTTGATGAAATGCTTCGTTTGGATTTACCTTATGAGATTGAATTGCTTCTTTCTCTTGTTGTTCTATCAATTCTAATTCTTGCGATAAACTATCTTCTTGTTGTTTTTCAGCATCTTGATTGAATTTATTTATCTTTTCTTGTTCTTCTTTTTCCTTACGTTTTCTTAATTCAAGCTGTTCTCTCTTGATTTTTTCTTGCTCTTTTTCTATGCGCTCAATTTCCTTTTGTTTCGCACGTTCTTCCATTTTTTCTTGGATAGATTGATACGTCATTCGGAAATGAATCACACAATAAATCAATAAACTAACGAAAAGCAATAAAATTACACCCCATTTACCAATAAAGCTATTTAGGAAATCATTAATTTCAAATCCCATTACGCCAGAAAGCATGTGTTGAGTTGGTAAAATACAACCAAAAAATATTGGTAACCAAATCATGAAGAAAATGCTTTGATAAAGCGTTGTGAAAGGCTTAATTTTTTTCCAATTTGTAGCCACTTTAACTCCTAAGAGAATAAAGAAGACTGGGACAAAAAATGAAACAATTCCGATTCCTTGCAAAATGAATGTTTCACCTAATAATGCGCCAAACTTCCCGAAAATATTTTCAGCGGTTTGACTTTTATCTAATAAATCAGAGATTTGGCTCTGATCCATAAAACCATTAAAAAAATAAGAAATAAACGAAGCTAATAGTAATAAACCGATTACTAAAAACAGTATACCTACAATTGTTTTGACGATTTGTTTTTTAGGAGTTTTTGGTGCTTCCTGCGTGTTTTTTATAGCCATTTTAAGGTTGAGTATAATTGAGGCAAAAATAATAAATCTTTGACAGACGAATCTAACGAAAAGTATTTAAATTTACTAAAATCGCAATCAATTTTAACTCAATTTGCTATCTATTATTGATTATTATTAGAAATGATTTATAAAAAATAAAAAACTGAGTTAGATATTGTATCTAACTCAGTTTTGAATATTTGATTATTTAGTCCGTTTTTTTTGCTTAATCATTTTTGAAATGATCCATTTGACGCTTGGCTTCTGCACGAATTAGATTTAATTCTATTTCAGATTCTTTCTTAATTTTTTCAAGACTTTCTTCCATCGATTGTTTCAAGGCATCAATATCTTTTTTGAGTTCTAATGATTTTCTCTTGTTAAAACGCTCCAAATAATAACCTGCAGCAGCAATTACAACCGAAACAATAATTCCCATTACAACTAATAAATAGTTTAAAGTTCGATGAAATTCCTCCATTCCTTCTTTATGAAAATTGATAATATCAGCGACATTTTGTTTGCTTAATTCTAAATTATCTTCTTTCAAATCAAGTTCTCTTAGCTTGGAATCTATCTTATTTTCATACAATTCTATCTTAGCATCTATAACCTCACTTTTCGAAATAGTTTGTTGTCCGTAACTATTTATTGATAGTAGTAAAATAAAAACTATAAAAGTAGACTTCATCTTAATCGTGTTTAAAAATTAATCAATGTACTAATATAGTAAAATATAATGATGGTTTCTATTTGATTAATTCTTCCAAACTAAATTTCCTTTGTGCGCTAAAGCTAAAACAGGCGACATTCTCGCAACTGCTTCGGCAGAGCAACTTGCATCAATCAAAACGATATCAGCATTATCACCAGTTTTTGGCCATTGTTGATTTCCTTTATTGTCTAATGGCGTAATGTTTTTTGTTACAAAACCTAAATTTCTCGATAAATTATATTCAGTTTCTAACCCATATAATTCTGAGATCAAATTTGCTTTTTGCAACATGTTTCCAGTTCCAAACGTGCTCCAGTAATCTTGTACATTATCATTTCCGATTAAAACTTCAACACCATTTTTTACCAAACTAGGAATTGGCATGGCGACTTTATTGCGAAAAGGAACAGAAGAAACAATTCCAACTTTTGCTTCGGCTAATTTTTCTGCAATTTCTTGTTCTTCGCTTTTTGATAAATGTGCTAAAGCAAAAGCATGACTTACATATGTTTTTCCTTTTAATTGCGGATTTTTTATCGTTAATTCAGCTAAATATTCAATTGTACGCATTCCTTCTTTTCCTGTGTCGTGTAAATGAATATCGATTCCTTTATTATTATCCAAAGCCAATTGAACCGTAAAATCGATTGCTTTTTCGATGTTTTTATCAATGCTAAAAGGATCTAATCCCCCAACAAAAGCAACACTTTTTAATTGTGCAGCTTCTTTCATCAACGGAGCAGAATCTGTATAATATAAACCATGTTGAGGAAAAGCAACCAACTCGGCACTGAATGTTTCCTTCTTATTTTCTAAGGCTTTTTCTAGATTTTCTAAAGACTTTAGCCCAGAAGTTGTATCAATATTGAAATGAGTACGAGCGAAAGTAGTTCCGTAATGTTGCAATAAATTGATTAATTGCTCGCCACGCTCTACCGAAGTTTTTAACAATTCTGGGATAATTTCTTGCTCATATGCAATCATATCCGCAACAGTTCGGCGTTTTGGCGAAAGCGCCTGCCAAGGTAAACCGTACAAAGTTTTGTCTAAATGCACGTGCATATCCTTGAAAGCTGGTAACATTAACAATCCTTTTGCGTCAATTGCATCTGTTAATTGCGGATTATTTGCACTTACTTTTGCAATTTTATTATCTTTTATTTCGACAGAAAATAAATCGGTTTTTGTTCCGATAATACCAGATTCATCTTCAATAAAACCTGTTTCTAATCGTACATTTTTTAAGGTATAATTTCCTTTTGTGATTGCTGTATAATTTGTTTGCATGCTGATTTATGATTTAATAATGGCTACAATTTCTTTATAACCTCTTTGTTGCGCATGTTGCAAAGGCGTTACTCCATCAGAATCTGGAATATCCATTTTTGCACCTGCATCTTTTAATATCTGAACAATTTGTTGATATTTTTTGCTTCCGTCACCCAAAACAATGGCTTCCATTAGTCCTGTCCAACCCAAACGATTCACATGATCTACAGGATAATTTTTGGTATTGGCTAATAATCGTACCGTTTCTACATGTCCGCGCTCACAAGCAGGTATCAATGCAGAACCATTGTAGCGATTAAATATATCAAAACGAGCACCATGATCTAAAAATAATTGAACCAATTCTGTTTGTCCGCTTGCGCCTGCATACAAAAAAGCACTGTCTTGATTATCGGCTTGCTGATTCACATCAGCACCATTTTTTACCAATAATTTTGCGATTTCGATATTCGAATTATTAGTTGCAATTAATAATAATGAACGTTTACTATTATCAGTCGAATTAACATCTGCGCCATTTTCTAACGCTTTTGTAACTGCTTGAATATCGTTGTTTTTGACTGCTTTTATAATATCTTTTTCATTCATAATTTCTGTATTAGAATCTTCTGTTGGAGTTGAATGACATGCTGTAACCGTTGTCATCATAAACATTAAAATTAAAACTGATTTCATAATGATTTATAGTTTGAATGAGTTGAAATGACGAAGTTTTGAATTTAATAGACAATATTTCCTTTTACAATTAATGAACGAACTGGCGACATTCTCGAAACCGCTTCTGCAGAACAACTCGCATCAATCAAGATAATATTCGCCTCATCACCAATTTTTGGCCATTGTTGTACGCCTTTATCATTTAAAGGAATTGGTCCTGCTGTAGCTAATTTCAACATTCTTGATAATCCAAATTCAGAACTTTGTCCGTATAATTGTGCTGCAAGATTTGCTTTCTGTAAAACACTTCCTGTTCCAAATGTGTTCCAATAATCCACAATGCTATCGTTTCCTGTTAGTACGGTTACATTATGTTTTAATAAAGTTGGAATTGGCATAACTAAACTACCAAAAGGAATAGTAGATACAATTCCAATTTTCGCTGCGCCCAATTGTTCAGCAATGGCTTCTTGTTTTGATTTGTCTAAAGTTGCTAAAGCAAAAGAATGACTGACGAATGTTTTTCCTCTTAATTGAGGATTTTCGTTTACTTTTTTAATTAAATAATTAATTGTATCATGACCAGATTTCCCTGATTCGTGCAAGTGAATATCGATTCCTTTGTTATGATCTACCGCTAATTGAATTGTTGCATCCATTGTTTTTTCGATTGATCCGTCCACGTTTGTTGGATCTAAACCTCCAATAAAATCGATGTTCATTTTAGCAGCTTCTTTCATATACGGCATCGAATCAGTGTAGAATAAACCGTGCTGAGGAAAAGCAACCAATTCAGCTCCAAACGAATCTTTTTTGTTCGCCAAAGCAATTTCTAAATTCTTCAATGAATCTAATTTAGAAGTTGGTTCTATGTTCACATGACTACGCGCGAAACCAGTTCCGTACGATTGTAATAATTCAATCAATTTTTCGGCTTTGTATGTCGATTTTTTCAACATTTCTGGCAAAACTTTTTGCTCTAATTCAATCATACCTTTGATTCCTCCAGAACGACGAACTGCGCGCCATCTATCGGCGTACAAGGTTTTGTCTAAGTGAATGTGCATATCTTTGAAAGACGGTAACATCAACAAACCTTTCGCATCGATTGCTTTTGCATTCGGTTGATTTGGACTAATTTTTTTGATTTTTCCATTCGAAATTTCAATAGTAAAAAGATCTGTTTTTGTGCCAATGATTTCATCATGTTCATATTCAAAACCTGTTTCTAAACGAACGTTTTTCAAAGTGAAATTTCCTGATTTTGTCACATTCGTTTTATCTATTTCAAAATCTGGTGCTGCTTGTAAAAATCCTGGTAAGAAAGAAAATCCTGCTAATCCTAAAGCTGAATTTTTAAGAAAATCTTTACGAGATATGTTATTATTCATTGTGTTTAAATTTATTGTAGCTAAATTACAATGAATCAAAACAAATGGTTAGTATAATAACTTCTAAAACTTGTAAGATTTATATGTCATTAAGGGTTTCTAAATTCTGATGGAGTAAGATCGGTTTGCGCTTTAAAAAAGTTCGAAAAATAGGCGTGGTCAGTAAAACCTAACTCGAAAGCTATTTCTTTGATGGATAAATCTCCTGATTTTAAAAGTCGTTTTGCTTCGATAATAATTCGTTGTTGAATAAGTTGTGTAGCAGAAACTTTCAGATGTTTTTTGCATAAGATATTCAGGTAATTAGCCGAAATATGTAATTTCTCTGCATAAAAAACAACCGATTTTTCTTCCTTGTAAAATTCATCAATTAACATATTAAATTTCGCTAATCTTGGATTGGATTGATAAACTTTAAATTCTGTAAAAATTTGTTCTGCTTCTTTACTCACAATTGCCGCAATAACCGCTGCACGAGCATTAATCAAATGAACCAAAGAATTCTCAGACTTTAATTCTTCTTTTATGGCATTGAATTCATACATCAATTTAGAAAAAGCTTCGTCCGATAATTTTATAACTGGATGATTTTGATAATTGGTAAATGAAAAGCGAAAATATGGTGCAAATTGCTCGAAAAATGAGCGTTCTGTCATCAATTGATAACCAATTGTTCCATCGTTTATTTGCCATTTATGCATCTGTCCAGGAAACAAAATATGAATTTCTTTGTTATCGATTGGATAATCTTTCGAATCAATATTATGCGTTCCAGAAGCTTTGTCAAAAAGAATAATTACAAAAAAATCGTGCTTGTGTGGTTTATCTATATGTCGTTCGCCATGCAATTCATTAAACAGCAATTCATCGCGACCAGCTAGTTGTCCTTTTCGAAAACTTTTTATGCTGATAATAGGTATTGAATCTTGGTTTTCTGAATCTTGCATAAGATAAAAATTAGTTTAATAATCAAATGAATTGTTAGAAATTTTACTTTTTTGACTTGTGTAATTTATAAATAAAAATAGAATTAATTGATGAGCTTTGAAAGAATTTTTATTAGAAACTTAAAACTATTATATTTGCATTTGTATGGAAAATTTTGTTGTTTCAGCCAGAAAATATCGCCCGCTAAATTTTGAAGATGTAGTTGGACAAGCGTCTATTACAAATACTTTGGAGCAAGCGATAAAGTCAAATCAATTGCCGCAAGCTCTTTTATTTTGTGGACCAAGAGGTGTTGGAAAAACAACATGTGCTCGAATTTTAGCACGTAAAATCAACGAAGAAAATGGAGTAGAAGGCGATCAAGATTTTGCTTTCAATATTTTTGAGTTGGATGCGGCATCTAATAATTCGGTTGACGATATCAGAAATTTAATCGATCAAGTGCGTATTGTTCCTCAAATAGGGAAATATCGTGTCTACATCATTGATGAGGTTCATATGTTGTCAACAGCTGCTTTTAATGCGTTTCTGAAAACGTTAGAAGAGCCACCAGCGCATGCTATTTTTATTTTGGCAACTACAGAAAAACATAAAATTATTCCTACGATTCTTTCTCGTTGTCAGATTTATGATTTCAAACGAATTGGAGTTGAAGATATCAAAGGACATTTGAAAAATGTTGCTGAAAAAGAACAGGTAACTTTTGAAGATGATGCATTACATTTGATTGCTCAAAAAGCAGATGGTGCGTTACGCGATTCATTGTCAATCTTTGATAGAATGTCAACTTTTACCAATAAAAATTTGACCTATTCTTCAGTAGCAGAAAACTTGAATGTATTAGATTACGATTACTATTTCAAGATGACAGATGCGTGTTTGGAAAATGATATTCCGCAAGCGATGTTGCAACTAAATGATATTTTGAACAAAGGTTTTGATGCTCATTTATTTATTTGTGGTTTGGGCGCTCATTTCCGAGATTTATTGATGGCGAAAACAGCTAATACAGTAAGTTTGTTGGAAGTTGGTGAGCGTATAAAAGCAAAATATTTGGAACATGCACAAAAATGTTCTGCAACGTTTTTATTTGGAGCAATCGAAATTTGTAATGAAGCAGATTTAAACTACAAATCGAGTAAGAATCCACGTTTAACCGTTGAAATTGCATTGATGCAATTGGCTTCTTTAACGGCAGAAGAAAACGGGCTTAAAAAAAAAAGTATAGGATAGTTCCGCCAACGTTTTATTTTTCTGAACAACAAACTTCTAAAATTGAAGTTCCTCAAGTTCAGCAAAATAATTCTATTCCACAAAATGGACAAACTTCACAGCAGGTAAA
Source organism: Empedobacter sp. GD03865 (assembly GCF_029840775.1). NCBI lineage: Bacteria > Pseudomonadati > Bacteroidota > Flavobacteriia > Flavobacteriales > Weeksellaceae > Empedobacter > Empedobacter sp. GD03865. Next base: position 34,639 of record NZ_JAOCDF010000015.1, on the reverse strand, counting down.
TACGCAACATGCTAAAACTTCGATTTCGGAAGAAGTCAAAGAATATACACGTGCTTCAAAACCGATCAGAACAAATGGTAATTCGTCGTTTAGTCTTAAGATGGCTTTGCCTGGAGCAAAAGTTGAAGAACATCAGGAAGAGATTTTACGAAATGATTTGCCTCGAGAAAAGTTTACATTGGGTCAAGTAAAAGAAGGTTGGAAAAGATTTTTGGATCGATTAAAAATCGAACATAATATTCCGTCCTATAATGCTTTGATGACAACAGAGCTTGGTTTGGAAGGTGATGAAATTATTTTCGAGTTTACTTCCCATTCATCAGAACAAGAGTTTGAGGAATACCGTGATCGAATCAGAAATAGTTTGAGAGCATTCCTTAAGAATCACTATTTTAGTATTCAAATTAAGTTTTCTGAGAAGGAAGCAACGAATCATATCTTATCAAACAAAGAGAAATTTGAGAAATTATCAGATAAAAACCCGATTTTGTTAAAATTAAAAGAAGAATTTGGTTTAGATTTGTATGATTAATGAAAGTTTCTTATTAAACTTGCAATAAATTTTTATAAATAATGAAAAAAGTTCTTTTAGGGATTTTTGTTGTTGCGTCGTTAGTGTCTTGTAACAAAGGAAAATCTGTAGACAAATTAGAAAGCGAAGATCAAAAAGCTTCTTATGCTTTCGGAACTGGTCTTGGTGAGCAAATCAAAGGTCTTGGAGGACGTTTAGTTGAAACTGATAGTATCAACTACGATCAATTAGAAAAAGGGATCCGCGATTACTTAAAAGCAGGTAAAGAAGGTAGAGAATCTTACGCGATTGGTCAACAAGTTGGTCAGCAAATTGAGACGGTTATTAACCAACAACAATTAGATCAAATGGACAAGGATATTATTGTTCAAGGGATTATGGATGTTGTACGTCACAAAAAATTGTTGATTACACAAGAAGCGGGAATGGGAATTTTAGATACGTATGCAAAAAATCACCAACAAAACTTGGTTAAGAAAAATGCAGACGAGTCTAAAAAATTAGTAGACGAGAAGAAAAAAACTTCTGGTGCTAAAACAACTGCTTCTGGATTAGTTTATGTTGTAGAAAAAGAAGGAACAGGTGCTAAACCAAACATTAATAGTATTGTTAAAGTAAAATATACTGGTAAAATTTTAGCTACTGGTAAAACTTTTGACAGTACAGATAAAAACCCTGAAGCTAAAGGAGGTGTAGAATTTCCTTTGAACCAAGTTATTCCAGGATGGTCAGAAGGTTTACAATTAATGTCTAAAGGATCTAAATACAAATTCTATATTCCTGCTAACTTAGGTTACGGTGAAATGGGAGCTCCTGGAGGACAAATTGGACCAAACCAAGCATTAGAGTTCGAAGTAGAGTTAGTAGACTTTAAAGAAGGTCAACCAGCTCCACAAGGACAACCAGGTGCACAAGGAGGACAAGGTTTATCTGAAGAGCAAATCAAAGAGTTACAAAAACAATTCGAAGCTCAAGCACAACAAGGTAAATAATCATCGATTAGATATAACAAAAAATTCCACTCAATTGAGTGGAATTTTTTTATGGATTAATTTTTAAATTATTTCAAATATTTAAAAATTTGATTTGCTTCTACAGAACCTTTTTTGATGGTAACAAGATTTTGATCCTTGTCAAATAAATAAAATGTAGGAATAGAAGTTGGTTGAAATATTGGACCAAATTCGTAATTAGAATCATATAATAATTCTACATTTTTATTATTTACAAAATTAGGTGCGTGTTCTTTTAGGAAAGGGATAGCATCTTTCGCTTCGTATTCAGAAACTAAAATAATTTGAGTATTTTTTAAATGTTCTTCGTAATTATTGCTGAAATGATTCAAGGCTAATTGACAGTGAATACATGTTGGCGAATATAAAACGATCAACGTTTGTTTTCCTTTTTTGATGTCTTTTGAACTGAAAATTCCTTCGGATTGCATTTTAACGAAAGAAAATTCTGGAATAGATTTTATCGTATTTTCTGTTTGCGCAAATGTAAAAATTGAACAAAAGAATATAAATAAAGCAGTAATTTTTGTTTTCATGTTTTTAAGAAAAATTTTGACGGAAGTTAGTCAATTCTATCCAAAATAAAAACGACAGTTTATAAAACTGTCGTTTTCCTATTAAATAAATGCTAAAAATATGTTTAACTCTGAGAAAATTAGAATTTGAAATTTACTTGTGCAGCCATATTAAATGGATCGATTTGGTTGATGTAACCTCCACGGAAGTAAGAATTGTATCCTAACTGATCTGTAATGTTATTAAAGAATAAACGGAAGTCAAATCTTTTCATAGAATATCCAACTTGCGCATTTAATGTATAATAATCTGGCAATAAGAAAGGTTTGCTTCCTCCGTAGAAATTACCATGAGCATCACGATCTAAACTTTGTTCGTTAGATGGTCTTGAACCTACGTAGTAAACACCAGCAGAAACAGTGAAACCATTCAAGAAATTATTTTCAATAAATTTATATTGAACCCAAGCATTTGCTGTATTGTAAGGCGCATTAGATGGTCTTGAATCTTCTACATATTGAGGAGAATCGTGGTAACCAGCATCTAAGTATGCATATCCTAACATAACTTGTAAGTTTGGTAATGGACGACCAGCAACTTCAAACTCAATACCTTTACGTCTCAAATTACCAGCTTTTTCGTATAAACCAGTTGCTGTTTGATTTTCGTATGTTTCGAATGTTAAGTTATCGTTGTTCATGTTGAAGTAAACTACGTTTGCACGTAAACGGTCGTTGAACCATTGTGTTTTAACACCAACTTCTACTTGATCTGTAACAGAAGGTCCAGCTTTGCTTCCATCAGTCATAATGTTTAAAGCAGAGCGTAAACTTGTGTTTGTTGCATAAGTAATGTAAGCATTTACATTTCTCCAAGGAGAAACAACTAAACCAACAACAGGATCTACAACACCATCGTGGTTATCGATTAAATAGCTATAACGTAAACCTCCAACAAATGTGATTAAATCTTTATAAGAGAAATGATGTTGTGTCATAAATCCGTAAGAATAACCTCTTGATAGATTTGTTTTGTCTTTGTTCCAAGCTAATTTAGCTTCTTGCTCAGGAGTTAAGTTGATCGAATGGTTAATATCTTTGAAAACATCAATTTGATCAATAGTTCCGATACCATCTGCAGTTCTTGTTTCTAAACGGTTGATTGTATAATCATATCCAGCTTGCCAATTCCATTTGAAATCACCAAATCTCATATCTTTACCAATCAAGTCAATTTGTAAAGTCGAGTTTCTATCATCTCTAAAAGAACGACCTAATCCACGATTACGAATGTTATATTCTGTACTTCCTTTTGGTAAAGCTAACGTTGCTCCTAATTGGTCACTGTTGTAGAAGTTACTAAAGTAAGCAACTCTAGCACTAATATTATTTGTTAACTGTCTTGTAATACGAGCAGCGTAAGAATAGTTTTTGATTTCGGTATTATCGATATCATATCCCATAAATTTATCACCGATATCGTATAAAGCTTCAGTAAAATTATCTCCTAAATTGATAGTTCCACGATCTGGCGTTTTATCTCCTTTGTAATAATCAAACTCAGCAACAAATTCAGTTTTATCATCAATTTTCCAAGCCATAGATGGATTTACATAGAAAGAATTACTGTTAATAACATCTCTATAACTATCTCCATTGTTATATGAACCTGTTAAACGGAAAGCTAAATTTTTATCTTCTGTAACTGTTCGTTGAATATCATATGTAGAACGGAAAGTATTCCAGCTTCCATATTGTGCAGAAATATGTCCTTGGTTAATATAACGTGGCGTTTTTGTTGTAACGTTAATTACACCACCAGCAGAACCTAATCCATTTCCAATTCCTTGTGTAACCGCAGCAGAACCACGAATAACTTGAATAGATTCTACACCAGCCATATCAATAACAGCAGATCCTGTACGGAAATCAGAGTCCATACGAACACCATTTTTTAAGACAGGAACTCCTCTATATCCACGAATAGACATCGATTCGCGAATACCCCCATAATTTCCAAATAACGTAACACCTGGTACATTACGAGTTGCATCCGTGATTGTTTGTGCACCTTGTTCTTCAATTAACTTTTCAGAAATAATTGAAATAGATTGAACTTGATCTTGAGGATTTGCAGGAAAACGTGTAATTGTTTCTAAACCTCTTTGATTCTTGTTACGATCTCCAAAAATTTCAACTTCTTGTAGATTGCTAATTGAATCTTTTTTCTCTTTCGTTGTTTCTTGAGCAAATGCCGTAGAAAAACTAAGCAGAGTAATTGACGCAAGTAGAAGATTATTTCGTTTCATATGTTATATATATTTATTCTAAATAAAATTAATAGTGCAAATTTAATTAGACTTAGTATAAATAAAAAAAAGAAATCGACTGATAGATATCATCTATCAGTCGATTTTGTTAAATATTTTAAGAAAATGGATGTTTACTCGAAAAAAGAGAAGTGTACGTTTCCGTATTTTTTGTGCTGTACAAAGTTTGGATGCTCTTCAAAAGAAATGCTTGAAGGATGTTCTAAAACAAAATTTCCACCTTCTTCTAACCATTGATTATCGATAACCAAATTTGGGATTTTTTTGTAAGTTTCTACATCCAAATCGTAAGGAGGATCAGCAAAAATAATATCAAACTTTTTGATTGGTTGCTTGTCCAAATATTTAATGACATCACTTTTTACAGTAGAAATAATATCATCTAATTTTAATTGTTTCGCTGTTTCGTCCAAAAATTTTACACAACCGTAGAAATTATCAACCGAAGTTACTTTTTTTGCTCCACGTGAAGCAAATTCTAATGAAATACTTCCAATTCCAGAGAATAAATCTAAAACGGTAATTTCGTCGAAATACCATTCGTTGTTTAAGATATTAAATAAAGCTTCTTTCGCGAAGTCTGTTGTTGGGCGCACCGGCAAGTTGGTTGGTGCTGTGATTCTTTTTCCTTTTAATGTTCCTGAAATGATTCGCATTCGAATAATTTATATAATGTAAAATATTGCCCAAGTTGTTTGTCTGCTTCGTTAAACGAAATATGACGCACATATTTTTGTAAAGTTTCGTAAAAATCTGGCGAATTTAAGATATCGCCAAAAGCATACAATGAAACGGTATTTGGACTAATATTTAATTGATTTAATGTATACAAAATGTAAAACAAAAAGTCTTCTTTCGTTTTTGTTTCAAATAGATTATAAAAAATAAATTCTCCATTGCTCAACACGCAAACTTCTAATTTTTGATGCATTAAATTGATATAAATTTCATCGTTTTTAGAATTAATCATTCCATAATCTACCAAGAATTTGCCCGAATGATACAAACGCGCATTTTGCAAATTCGGTAATGAAAGCAAAATATCTTTTAGTGGATAATGAATATTGTAGATAATTGATGCATCTACATTTTCCAAAGGACAATCGATCGCTAATTTTACAGGACTATAGTTAGAAAGTGATAACAATTCCTCAAAAGGTTTGTGCGCAAAGTGATTTGGAACAACATTTACAGTTGTCGACAAAAAACAAATATGCACATAATCATATTCTTGTAGCAAAGTCAAATTAGAACGCAATTCATGTTCAATCTCAATTTCCGTTTTGTTAAGATTTGTAAAATCTACCGAATAGTCATACACATCCGAGTACGAAGTCGTTTCTCCGTCGGTTGTTTTGGTAATATAACTAAGCATATCGTGAGATAGTAAAATCGCTAACGAATGTTGAGTTGTTTTTGACATAAATTTTTCTTTATCCTTGAATTTTTAACTCGTTGATTAAGATATATATTAATCCTAATGAAATCAAAAATAACAAAATTTTGAAAGCAATCTTCATACAGAAAATTTATTTTAGCAAAGATACTATAATTATTTTGTTGATTAAAGAAGCATTTCAGCCGAATCTATTTTAAATTTACAGAAATTTGAAATTAAAAATTGTGAAAAAAATAGCCGTAATTCCAGCTCGTTATGCAGCAACACGTTTTCCAGGTAAATTGATGCAACAATTGGGCGATAAAACTGTGATAAGAATGACGTACGAAAATGTTGTCGCTACTAATTTGTTTGACGATGTTTTTGTGGTGACAGATTCTGATTTAATTTTTGATGAAATTGTTTCGCACAACGGAAAAGCAATCATGAGTATCAAAGATCACGAAACAGGAAGTGATAGAATTGCAGAAGCTATACAAGATATAGAATGTGATATTATCTTGAATGTGCAAGGTGATGAACCATTTGTGAACGAAAAAGCGTTGGCAGATATTTTATCCTCTTTTGATGGAGAAATGGGAAAAACTGTAGATGTGGCGACTTTAAAAGAATCCATTATAAAAGAAGAAGATATCAACAATCCTAATTTTGTGAAAGTGGTCACTGATATCAACGATTTTGCGCTTTATTTTTCGCGTTCAGCAATTCCATTTGCTCGTGAAACCAATTTTACACCAAATTATTTTCGTCATTTAGGGATTTATGCATTTAGAAAAGAAGCTTTGTTGAAGTTTTCAACACTTGAAATGCGTCAAAATGAGCGTGCAGAAAAATTAGAACAATTACGTTATTTGGAATACGGAATGAAGATTAAAGTGATTGAAACCGAATCGATAGGAGTAGGAATTGATACACCAGAAGATTTAGAGCGTGCAAAAAAGTACTTATCCACTATTGTTAAAAAATAATCTTTAAACTTTTTATGATTTATATTTGCCCTAAAATCAGCTATACTTGACGTGGAAATGAAATAATTAAGTTAATTAATACTTAAAAAAATATTTCGGTATGAATGTTGTTGTAAAATGGAGTAAATAAGTAAAATAGTGATTATGAGTGATTCATGGAAAGAATACGAAGCAGAAGGATTAATTGAAAAAAGATCCTTTTTAGTTTCAAAAGATGGTCTTGTAAAAAAATTATACACAGGACAAGATAAATACAAAATCTTAGAAGGAGCGATTAACAATGGTTATCGTGCGATTTGGGTAACAAAAGCAGACGGAAAACGTACAGCTAAATATGTACATAAAATGGTTGCCGAAACTTTTTTACCAAATAAAGACAATAAAGAATATGTAGTGCATTTGGATCATAACAAATTAAACAACGCAATGGATAATTTGAAATGGGCAACATTGGACGAATGGAAAGAGCACAACAAGGATTTATTTAGAATGATGAAAGGACGTTCTCGTTTAGACAGTATTCCAAATAGTAAGTTGACAGAAGCACAAGTTATTCGTCTGAAAAAGAAATTAATTGATCCAAATAGAAAAACAAAAATTTCTACACTAGCAAAACAATTTAATATTTCTCAAGGTCAGGTTTACCGTATTTTAAGAGGTGAAAATTGGGCTCATATAGAAGTTAAAAAAGACTAAAAGACAATATTTCTTTACAGAACTTTAAATTAGTTTTTATATCTTGTTCGACAGATTGTTAAAAATTAAAAAAGTTCTTATGTCGAAATTGACGTTTAGCGCGCTTATGATTTCATTATTTTCTGTGACTACATTTGCACAAAATGCAGAGAAAATAATCGAAACTCATATTCAAAAAACAGGAGGTGAAGCAGCTTGGAATAATTTGAACAGTATTATCCTAAAAGGAGAAGCCATTATAAATGTTGGAGATTCTTATCCAATGATTGTTTATCATCAACGCCCTTACAACAAAAAAGTAGTGTTTGTGATGAATGGAAAAGAAATCTTGAACGAAGGATATGATGGTAGAATGGGATGGACATACAGTGAAGTTGCTAAGAAAAATGTAGCTGTAAAAGATTATAAACCAGACTCTTTTGATTCGGATATTTTGAAATATAAACAAAAAGGATTTAAAGTAAAATACTTAGGTGTAGATAAATACGATCAAAATAATAGCTGTTACAAAATAGAATTAACAAAAAATACAAATTCTACAATATATTGTTTTGATAAAAATTCGTACGAAATTGTAATGGAAAAAAATAAAGACGAAACACTTTATTACTCTAATTTCAAGACGTATAACGGATTATCTTTTGCCACAAAAGTGGTAGGAAAACCAGTTGATGGAGGAGAATATGTGATAAAATTTAATGACATAAAAATCAACCCAGCAATAGATAAGAAAAATTTTAAATTCTAAATATATAAAAAGTGGTTCATCAAGAATCACTTTTTTATTTCTGTTGATTTATACTGCTTAGGTAGTATAAGTTTTTTACTTTTGTACTCTGAATGAAGAAATTAAAATATGGCTTTAGACTCTATATTTGATCAAAATAAAAAATACGAGAAGAGCTTTTTTCTAAGATTATTAGAGAAAGCAAGAAAAGATTATCCAGATTCAATTTCTTTTATAGATGATCTAATTTCTAAACTTCAAAATAACCCTACATATCGATTAATTTTTCGCGAAGAACTTCAAAATACATTCGGGAAAATCAATTTTGTTAGCTATTTAGTAGATAGTGGAATTCATCTGGAAGATAATTTATTATCCATTTTTCGAAAGAAAATAATGGATTCTCTTTTACCAGATATCGAAGATAATAATGAATTAACTTCTGTGGTAAATGAGATTTTTTATAATTCGAAAAACTTATCAGCAATCCGAATTATTCCAAGAGATCGTTGGCGAAAATTTTTCGAAGTATTGTATCAAGATATCGAACCAGATAATTTTAAAGGAAACGTTAACAATATTCAGAATCAGCTTTTACAAGCAATTTCTATTTTGACGGTTCGTATTACTGGTGGGTTTTCGGACAAAGAAATGATGCGTTACAGTAACGAGGTTAATTATCTTGATAATCCATTCTCTAAACTTTCGATGCAGATTAGCAACATTATCGAAAATCCGCAAGCTGGATTTGATATGTTAGAGATTAAAGAAAGTATTTCTAAGTGTAAACATTTGTTAAATGATATTTTAACGCAAAAAGATTACAAAGGAATTTCATTGAAAGTTGCATCAAAAATCAATCGTTTGCAACAACAATTGGTTCGTTTACAAACAATTTTAAACAGTTATAATGAACTAAGATTACACGGAATAATTTCTTTCTATAGTCTTGCAACAAAGAAATGGGTTGAATTTTATGCACCAAAGAATTTTATGAGTAATCAGTTAGGTTCTACGGTTTATTTAATCACTTTCTTAGTGACTTATCATAATGGTAAGACGGGTGAAAAATATATCACGCAAACAGCCAAAGAGTACAACAAAATGTTTTGGACAGCTTGTGGAGGTGGTTTTATTGTTTCTTTTTTGTGTTTTATTAAAACCGGAATTGGAAATATACATGATACATCGCCACTGTTTAAAGCGTTTTTCTTTAGTATTAATTACGCTGTTGGTTTTTGTACGATTTATTTGACACATATGACGCTTGCTACAAAACAGCCTTCTATGACAGCAGCTCGTTTAGCTCGTTCGCTTGTGCCGACTTCTGGTTCTGAACTGAATGTGAAAGATTTTACAACTTTATTTGCACAATTAGTAAGAAGCCAAATGATTGCTTTTTTAGGAAATGTTGTTGCAGGTTTTGTGGTTTCATTAGGAATATTTTATTTACTCAACGAAATCTTAGGATTAGAAGTTTTAAAATATTCTAAAGCGTATCATTATTGGGAAGAAGTAGTGATAATGGATTGGCATATTTTTTACTTTGGAGCAATTGCTGGAGTCTTCTTATTCCTTTCAGGATTAATTTCGGGAATAACAATTAATAATCAACGTTTTCATAATATTCCAGAACGTATTTATAATCATCCCATTTTGAAGAAATCATTTTCAGAACGTAGACGAAGAAGAATTTCGAATTGGTTTGAGAAAAATATGGGTGGAGTTGTAGGTAATGTTGCATTCGGTTTTATGATGGGATGTGCTTTTTTGATTGGTGATTTTACTGGTCAACCTTTCGATATTCGACACATTACTTTCGTTTCAGGAAACTTCGCGATTGGTATTGGAGGAATGGGTTATCATTTTGATATTGGACCAATGATTATTGGTTTTATTGCAATTTTTATGGTAGGTTGGAGCAACTTCTTAGTTAGTTTTATCTTATCATTATTAATGGCAATGCGATCTAATAATATTCCTTTTTATAAGATTTTTACAATGATTTCACATACATTAAAAGCATTTTTCCGAAATCCATTACCATTTTTTATTCCGCCTTTATGGACAAAAAACAAAGAAGAAGCTTAGTTAGAAATGGAAACGAACTTAGAAAAACAATTACGTTACGATAAAGCTTATCTTAAAATGGCTTTTGAATGGGCAAATCTATCCTATTGCGAACGCAAAAAAGTTGGTGCAATTATTGTTAAAAATCGAATGATTATTTCTGATGGTTACAATGGTACGCCAAGTGGTTTTGAGAATAAATGCGAGGATGAAGAGGGGAATACAAAATGGCATGTTTTGCACGCCGAAGCAAATGCAATTCTAAAATGTGCAACTTCTACACAATCTGCAGAAGGAGCGACATTGTATATTACACTTTCGCCTTGTACAGATTGTAGCAAACTTATTTTACAAGCAGGTATAAAGCGCATCGTTTACATTCAACAATACAAAGATCTTTCTGGGTTAGAGTTTTTAGAAAAATCAGGAATTACAATTAGACAAATTACAGAAGAAGAATTATACAGTTAACATTTCAATGAGAAGTTTTTTCAAGGTTATTAATATCGTATTAGTTGTGATAATTATTTTCTTAATCGGTTTTATGGTTGGGAAAAAATACGACTTTGCGTTCGATGAAAACAAGGATGTTGTAGGTTTGCAATATTCGGATAACGAACAAAAAATTCGTCGATTAGTTTCTTTGATTGACAATGAATATGTGAACGATGTTAATTCGGATAGTTTGGTTGATGATGCGATTCATTATATGGTTGCCAAGCTAGATCCACATAGTACATATATCGACAAAGCTTCTGTACAAAAGGCAGAAGAGCAATTGAAAGGTGAATTTGTTGGAATTGGAATTCAATTTCGCACAATGAATGACACCATTGTTGTTGAACGTACTTTACCTGGAACGAAAAATTATGGCAAACTAGAATTTGGAGATCAATTAATTGCTGCAGATAATCAATCTTTGGTTGCAAAAGATAATAAAACAATAGAAGGTTTATTGAAGGGGAAGAAAGGATCGGAAGTTAAACTATCTGTTATTCGCGATCAAAAACCAATTTCTGTTACGCTAAATCGTACTATTGTACCAATTCCTACGGTTACTGGAAAACATATGTTAACGAAAGATATTGGTTATCTTAAATTGACTCGTTTTTCTGAAAATTCTGCAAATGAAGTTCACGAAGGTTTACAAAATTTATTGGATCAAGGAATGAAAACTTTGGTTTTTGATTTACGTGGAAATCCAGGTGGAATCATGCATATTGCCGAAGAAATAGCCGATGAATTTTTAACAAAAAATGAATTAATTGTTTACACACAAGACAAACAAAAACGTAAAAAATATATTTACGCTACAAATAAAGGTCTTTTCGAACAAGGAAAAATTTACGTCTTAATGGACGAAAATTCTGCTTCCTCGAGTGAGATTGTTGCGGGAGCGTTACAAGATTATGGACGCGGAATTATCGTTGGTCGTCGTTCGTTTGGTAAAGGTTTGGTACAGCGCGAAATTAATTTGGGCGATGATACTAAAGTTCGTTTAACGGTTGCAAACTATTACACACCTTCTGGACGATCTATTCAAAAACCTTTTGATAAAAAAACGGCAAAATACAGCGACGATTTATACAAACGTTTAAAATCGGGTGAATTATATAGTAAAGATTCAATTAAAATTAATAAAGACTTAGAGTTTACGGCGCCTTCAGGTAAAAAAGTGTACGGTGGTGGTGGAATTATTCCTGATGAGTTTGTTGCATTAGATACAAATTCGGTTTCGAATTGGTTGTATTATAATCAAGATGCAAATTATTTTAATGACTTTTTATTCAAGAAAATTTATTCAATTCACGATTTTTTCATGTTTCATAACGAAGCAATTTATTTGAAATATTTCAGTGCTGGAATGTATAGAAATGAGTTTTTAGGTGTTTTAGGAATTCCTTCAAATGAGTTCAATCCTGTCTTTTCAACAACTGTTGATAACTACATGAAAGCCACAATTGCTGGAACTTTATATGGTTCTCGAGCATTTTATCAAGTTTGGATGCCCGAAGATGAAATGATAAAGCGTATTTTTGAACTTGAAAAAATAACGAAGTAAATGCTGTGGAAAGATGCTTTGTATGACTATCAAATGTATCTGAAATTAGAAAAAAGAGTTTCTGCCAATACAATTGAAGGTTATCTACGCGATATTCAAAAATTAATTAATTATTCTGATAAACAACCTTTAGATTATTCACAAGATGATTTGAGGGATTTTGTACACGATTTTGCATCGAGTGAATATAGCGTGCGTTCGCAAGCGCGTGTTATTTCTGGCTTGAAAAGCTTTTTTGGGTACTTACAACTCGAAGATTTTAGAGAAGATAATCCAACTTCTTTGCTCGAAACTCCAAAAATTGGGATGAAACTTCCTGATGTACTTTCTGAAAAAGAAATTGATAAAATGATTGAAGTAATTGATTTATCAAAACCAGAAGGACAGCGCAATCGTGCGATTATAGAAGTGCTTTATGGTTGCGGTTTACGTGTTTCAGAATTGATAAATCTCAAAATTTCTGATCTCTTTTTTGATGATGGTTTTATTCGTGTCATTGGGAAAGGAAACAAACAAAGGCTTGTTCCGATTAGCGATTATACGATAAAATATATTAACTTGTACAAAGAAAGTATTCGTATTCATCTTCCTATACAAGCTGGTTTCGAAGATTTTTTGTTCTTAAATAGACGAGGTAAAAACCTTACACGTGTGATGATTTTTACAATCGTAAAAGAATTATCGATAATTGCTGGAATTAAAAAAACAATTAGTCCGCATACGTTTCGTCATTCTTTTGCGACTCATTTATTGAAAAATGGAGCAGATCTTCGTGCAATTCAGTTAATGTTGGGACACGAAAGTATTACGACGACTGAAATTTATACGCATGTTGATCAAGAATTTATTCGAGATGCGATTATTAAATTTCATCCAAGAAATAAATAATAATCATTAACCTAAAAAGATGATAAAATCGTTTAAATTTTGTCCAAATTGTGGACATTCTATCGATCATTTTGATTTTAGAAAAATGTCGTGTAACAATTGTGATTTGGTTTATTATCAAAATGTGGCAGCTGCTGTGGCGGTTATTCTAAAAAAAGAAGATAAAATTCTTTTTACAGTTCGAAATAGAGAGCCAAAGAAAGGAATGTTAGATTTAGCTGGAGGTTTTACAGACCCAAATGAATCGGCAGAAAGAACATGTCAACGAGAGATTGAGGAAGAATTAGGAATTAAAATTCCATTAGAGAATTTCAAGTATTTTTTATCTCAACCCAATACATATGAGTACAAAGAAGTTCCATATAAAACGTGTGATTTAGCATTTATTGCTGATTTTCCTGATGAAGAAATTACGCTTGAAAAAGATGAAATAGCAGAAGTAAAGTGGGTTTCTATTAACGAAATTAATTTAGATGAAATAGGTTTTGATTCGTTGAGAAAAGTGGTGGAAATTTATATTAATTCTTTGAATAACTAATGCGATGTTGAAACGAGTTCAACAGGACTTGTTTTAGATACGTATTTTAAAAATACAAATAATGAAAAAAATACTTTTACTAAGTGCGTTATTTTTAACAATTGTTTCATGTAGCACGCAAAATATAGCGGTAGATTATGACCGAGATTTTGATTTTGAAACAAATAGAACATATTCTTTTACACAAACAGGAAATTTAGGATTGAATGATTTAGATTCTGCTAGATTATATTCTTCGATTGAAAAAGGAATGTTATACAGAGGTTTTCAGAAGTCGAATGATGGAAATTTAACGTTAGACGTGAAGCCAGAAGAATATGTTTCGAAGCAACAAAATTCTAATGTTGGAATTGGAATGGGAACGGGTGGTTATGGTTTTGGAGGTGGAGTTTCGGTTGGAATTCCGATTATGTCTCAAAAATTAAATCAAAATTATACGATTTCGATGAAGGATGAAGGAAGATTGGTTTGGGAAGGAACCTTGAAAATTCAAATGCCCTTGAAAGCTTCGCCAGAAGTTCGTGCAGCAAATATTCAGAAAGGTGTAACGAAATTGTTGCAAAAATTTCCACCTAAAAAGAAATAATAATTAAAAAATCCCTCGAAAACTAAAATTACGAGGGATTTATATTTTGTCCGATTTGGATATGCCGTTTCAACGGCAGAATGCGCCTTTCAGAGGTTTTTCAAACCTAAAATCATTTATCCAAAACGGCACTTACACAATATCAGTGTTTTAACCTAAAAAATATTGGTATATAATAATGTTTATGTTTAGTAGGTTTTTAAAATTGATCAATCTTTTATTTTATAATATTTATTAAATTCCTGTTAAAAAATTAACACTTTTTTTATAAATATTATAATTAATAAAATCTATTTTAGTCATAATTACTTTTTAAAACACTAAAAATGAAAAAAATTTTAACTACCTTGTTAATAGCCTTATCTATTACTTCTATTTCATCTTGTGATGAAGATGTCACTAGTTCTTTAATTGAAGAAACTTCTATAAATTCTAATACTCAAAATGGTAGTATTGTAAATGGAAGATTATATTTCAAATCTGAAGATGATTTCAAATCTTATTATTCAAAATTAGATTCTAAAAATTTAGAGCAAATCTCAAATGAATTAGATTCTAAATTATATTCTAAAGATTTTAATTCTTTAGTTCCTTATTTTACTGAATACACTAGTCCTGATGTTATAAAAGAATTTACTGAAACTTCTTTGAATAGTTTTGGAACAGGATCTGGACCAAATCCTTTAAATATTGATTGGTCAGGTGATTTCAATAGCCCTGATATTTTAGGAATTAATGCTTATGGAATGGTTAAAAAGTCTGATAAATGGTATGGTAATAAATTTATTTTTAATGAAGATAAATAAATTTATTAATTTGTTATTGTTATTAACAATATTCAATTCTTGTGCTTTAGTTCCTTCAATATCTGTACCCTCATATATTATAGACAGTAATACAAATAATCTGAAATTAAATACAAAAGATGGAAAATGGTTGCTTTGTGAAGTAGCCATTCCATCTAATATTTATACAGAAGTTATAAATGATTCTAAAAGTATATTATCTCCTAAGTTTGGAAATCGTATTTCTTTTTTTTTAGAATCATCAGCACTTATACCTTATAAATTATCATTTGATTTAGATGAAAATATTTTGAATGATATAAAAAATGGTAATGATTTTGATTATTTAATATTATTAGACATTAGTATTAATAAAAATGATTTTGCTGATTATTCTCTTATTCCTTCATCAGATAACAGCGCTCAAAAACAATCCATAAGTAGGATAAATGTATACGACCTTAATACAAGAAAACTAATATATAACAAGCAGGTTAAAGGTATTATAATGTCTAATTCTTCAAGTGGTCCTGTATATACAAAAAACATTAATAAACTTGCTTTTAAAACATTCAATAAGTTATTAAACTCATTCTCAGATGATCTAGAAACACTTAATTAATATATAATATGAAAAAAATAACTTTATTAATAACTTATTTATTATTTTCTCTTTTTACAAATGCACAAGAGTCTTCTGTAGAAAAATCTATCTTTTCTGCACAAACAGGATTCTTAGGTTTTTGGATTAACAATGAATGGATATGCAAACAAAAATAGGAGTATTAGTTAAGCTACATTTTTATAACTAATTTTTTGTTGATTAAATTCTTCAATCGTTTTATAATTTAAGGCACTATGCCTTCTTTTTTTATTGTAAAATATTTCGATGTATTGAAATATTTCCAATTCCATTTGTTGTTTATTTATGAGTTTATTTCCATAAATCAATTCTGTTTTCAGTGTTTTAAAGAAACTCTCTGCCACAGCGTTATCCCAGCAATTTCCTTTACGCGACATACTTCTAATAACATGATGAGATTCTAGCATATTAGCAAATTTATTGTTGGCATATTGAACTCCTCGATCTGAATGAAAAATCAATCCTTTTTCTATCTTTCTGTTTGCTAAAGCGACTTTCCAGGCTGATAAACTTGTTTTTTCAGTGCTCATTTCATCGTACAAACTCCAACCAATAACCTTGCGATCGTACAAATCAAGAACAATTGTTAAATACAAAAATCCTTCAATTGTTCTGATGTAAGTGATGTCAGAAACCCATTTTTGGGCAGGTTTAGTGCTTTCGAAATCTCTATCAAGAATATTTTCTACAACCAAATAATTATGTTTAGAATCTGTTGTGATTTTAAATTTCTTGCTCAATTTACTTCTAATTCCAAGTTCTCTCATGTATTTTGAAACTGTAATTCGAGATATTTTAAATCCTAAATTATTTAATTCTGCTGTAATTCTTGGACTACCGTAACGTTGCTTTGAATCAAAATAAATCATTAAAATACGTTGTTTCAGCTCTTCTTTTTTATGAAATCTAACAGAAAACGGACACTTTTTCCATCTAAAATAACTGCTTTGACTGATTTTTAAAACTTTACACATTTTTTCAATCGGATAAATAATTTCATGATTTTTGATGAATTGATATTTCAACGACCGCTCTTGGAAAAAATGCTGATCGCCTTTTTTAGGATGTCTCGTTCAAGTTCAGCATCCTTCAGTTTTCGCTCTAAATCGTGAATTTTTTCCTGCTCTGCAGTGAGTTTAAGATTTCCTTTACCTGGAAAACTTCCTGTACCAAATTCAGCATATTCTTTGCGCCATTTATATAGTAAACTAACTGTTATACCCAATTCTCTGGCTAATTCTGATATGTTTTTTCGCTCAAAACTTAATTCAACCGCTTGGAGTTTAAAATCGCTTGGATAAATTTTACGGATTCTTTTCATATATTAAAATTAAGGTTTTATGCTTAACTTTTACTCCCAACTAAGTTAGTATATCCAGTGATGTTGCTGTAAACTTACATTTAAGAATTGGTTACTATTTTTAATAAAAAACTTATAACACCTTTTATGTTAAGTAAAAGGTGTATTATATTTTAAAAATTAACTCATTTTCTTCTGATTGTTGAAGTTTAGATTTTTGTAAAAGTTTCAACGTTTCGGGTTGATTTGCATTTGCTTTTGCAGCAATTTTATCTAATTTCAATTCATTTTTTGCATAATCTACAATCGCATTCAAAACTTCTGTTCCGTAACCTTTGTTCTGAAATTTGCGTTTCAGACGAATGTTGATAACTGCACCGTATTTTGTTTGACGCAAACCTCCCCAACCAACAAATCGTCCGCTTTTTTTCTCGTGAACACCCCAAAGACCAAAACCATGTTCTTGGTAATGTTTCTCCATATTTTCGATAAAAAACTTCGCTTCGTCTTCAGATTTATATGGTTTTTCGTTGACAATTTTCATCAATTCTTTGTCAGAATTTAATTGAAATAATTCGAATGCATCAATTTCGAAAAACTCTCGTAATACCAAACTTTTTGTTTCGCAAATAACTTTCATTAAAACTTTTTAGTTCTTGCAAAGTTACTTCGATTTAAAGAATAAAAAAAGTCTTACCAATTATGATAAGACTTTTATATTTACTTTTTTGTTGTTGTTTTTGGTTTTGCTGGAGTTGTTGTTTTAGGAGGCGTAGCTGTTGCTTCCGAAACCTTTTGGTTAATCTCTTGTGTTAAGATTTGTCTTTTTAGATTGAAGATTTCTGTATCTTTTTGATCAATCTTAGCATCTAAATCTTTTACTTTTTGCGTTAATTCTGCAACTTGCTTTTCTTTTTCGTTTAATTGAGTATAGAAAAGTTTTGATTTTTCTCCAGAACTATTCAATGCAGAATACAATTCTTGCAAATTAGTATCATGTTCTTTTTGAGCCATTCTAATCATAGCTTGTGCATTTGTCAAAGCTGTATCTTTAATGTATAATTCGCTTTTAGCTTTTGCTAAATCTTTTTCAAGAGTTTCGATTTTCAAATTAGCTAATGTCAAATCTTTAGATGTATTTGATTGATCGTCTAAAGCTCTGTAATAATTAGCTTCCAATTCTTGGTGTTGTTTCTGAGGAACGCAACTTGCAATTGCAAAAAGTGTTAAACAACAAAGTACAATTTTTTTCATTTATATAATCTTAAACGTCTAATTCTAATAAAACAGGACAATGATCTGAGTGCTTTGCTTCTGGTAAAATCGTGGCACGCGTCATATTTTTTTCTAATGTATTACTCACCATATTGTAATCGATTCTCCAACCTTTGTTATTATTGCGCGCATTTGCACGGTAAGACCACCACGAATAATGATGAGGTTCTTTTACAAAATAACGAAAAGAATCAATCATATTACATTCATCAAGAAAAGCAGTCATCCATTCTCTTTCGACAGGTAAAAAACCAGAAACTTTTGCATTACGAACAGGATCGTGAATATCAATTGCTTCGTGACAAATGTTATAATCGCCACAAATTACAATGTTTGGATGAGAGATTTTAAGTTCTTTGATATAATCTTTAAAATCTTCGCAAAATTGTAATTTAAAGTCTAATCGATCAATATTTGTTCCACTTGGCAAATACAAACTAATTACCGAAACATTGTCAAAATCAAGTCGCAAAACGCGACCTTCTCTGTCAATATAATCTATTCCAGTTCCTATTTGTACATGATTTGGTTTTATTTTCGAGAAAATAGCCACTCCGCTGTATCCTTTTTTCTCTGCTGCATGCCAATAAATGTGATAACCCAATTCCTCAAACGGTTTTGTGTCCACTTGTTCTTGCATTGCTTTTGTTTCTTGAATACATAAAACATCTGGTTGTGCAGCCTCTAACCATTCAACCAAACCTTTCGTCATCGCAGCGCGAATTCCATTTACATTGTAACTGATGATTTTCATAGTTAGCGAAATTACTAAATATTTATGACGGATTGATTTAGAATGATAAATAAAGTGAATATTTTTTGTAACTTTTTAGAAGTTAATGCGTCTATATAATAAAAGACATCTATATGAAATACATTTTTCTTCCAATTTTAATATTCAGTTCGTTAGGATTTGCGAGTTGTTCGGTCGATTTAAATTCTAAATCACCAGCTTCTAATTATTTAGATCGAGTAGAAGCGAGTAGTAATACAGTAACGGAAACGCGTAAAGTTGCTTCTTTTGAAGGAATTGACGTAAGTAGCGCAATAAGTGTTACAGTCGAGGATGGTAATTATAATGGTCAAATTTCGGTTGAAGCGCCAGATAATATTATGAATAGAATCACGACTGAAGTGAAAAATGGTGTTTTGGTGATGAAAATTAATGGAACCATAAACTTGAAAAATTCTTCTATTAAAATTAAATTCCCTCATCAAAAATTACGTTCATTTAATCTTTCTGGTGCAACGAATGTAACCGTTTTACCAACACAAAAAGTAGAAAAAATGGCGGTTGATTTATCAGGAGCAAGTAATTTGAAATTAGATGTAGTTTCTAATTCTATTTCGGTTGATAATTCTGGTGCATCAAGTATGAAAATTTCTGGAAATGTACAGGATTTAAACATTTCAGTTTCGGGAGCTTCTTCATTTGTTGGAAAAGAATTGAAAGCTGCGAATGTAGTTGTTGATTGTTCAGGAGCAAGTTCTACAACAGTTTGGGCTGTGAATAATTTGACTGCTGATAGTTCTGGAGCGAGTTCTGTTCGTTATGTAGACGAAAATGGTTTGAAAACGAAAGTGAGCACTTCTGGAATGTCTTCTATCAAAAGAATAAACTAATAGTTTTTGTTTAAAACTATGATAAGTTAATATTTAGTACTACAAAAAAATCGGATGAATTTCATCCGATTTTTTATATCTATTTTCTTTATTAGAATTGCCAACCTAATGTCAATAAGAATAAATTGTTGTTTAATTTAACTTTTGGAGCGTAAGTGTTAGGTAAAGAAACAAATTCATTATTAGTATTAATATAATCTGTTCCACCAATCAATTGTTGATATTTTTGAGTTTGATACTGATAAGCTGCATCTATATAGAATCCGCCAAAATCATATCCTAAACCAAAACTTGCACGATTAATATCTCCTTGAAATGCTTTCGATAAAACAGCAGCGTTTGTTACAACATTATTTTCGTTTGCAATATCCATTGTAAAATCTTTGTAAGGAGAAGTTATATAATTATAACCAGCTCTTACTTTGAAACGATCTACACGGTATTCCGCACCAACTCTAACTTCACTTGAATTTTTTACAAAATCATTGATGAAATTATTAGAAGAATTAAAATATTGTGATGGTTTTAATTTTGTATCATTGTTCATGTGATAGGTATAATCAGCACCCAGAGATAAATTTTTACCCACAACAAAACCTAAACTTCCTACAAGACGTCCACCACGAGTCATATCATAATCAGAAGAATACATATAATAAGAAACTACAGCAGTTCCGTTATTGATGAAGTTTGCTGCATAATAATCTTCCGAAACATTGTACCAAACTGGAGAATGATAAGCCGCACCTAAACGTACATTGTGATTCACTTTGTAAATAGCACCTAAAGAGAAAGAAAATCCTTGCCCAATTTCACTATATGGAGCTCCATCTGCATTGTATACGTAGGTTTTTCCATTCTCGTCATCACGCTCTGCATATTGTTCGTAACCCGAATAGTTAGTTTCGTGGAAGTTTAATCCAAACCCCAAATAAATTTTGTCATCATAACTTGTTCCTAAATTAACAGAGAATTTAGATTTGTATCCATCAATATCTTTGATGTAACCATTGAAAGTTCCGTCTGGATCAGCAAATTTAATACCTTCATTTGTTCCAATTGATGAATAATTGTCTAAACGCTGATTAAGATAAGCGACACCAACTGTAAAACGATTCCATTTTGAAGCTTCATTTGCAAAAACAAATGTTCCTCCAAATTGTTGGAAATCAAAATTGCTTTCAGATTCTTTGATATTTGTTCCGAAATTAGTTTTGTTGCTAAAAGTAGAAACACCAGCTGTTACTTGGACATCAGAGTTAATTGCTACTCCTAATCCAGCAGGGTTTTGCTCGACAGAAGTAATGTCACTTCCTAATGCACCAACAGCTCCACCAACACCAATATATTTAGCATTTCCGCTGTTAATATCTTGCGAATATAAATTTATAGCATTTGTAGAATACTGAGTTTCGTATCCTTTGTTCTGTTGTGCAAAAGCCAATGTACCAGCTAAGGTACAAAGGCTTAATAATATTTTTTTCATTTTTATATGATCTAAATCTAGTTATCTTCTTCCACCACCACGAGAGCCTCCTCCTGTGCTACTTCCGCGAGAACCACCTCCCATGCTTCCGCTACTCATACTACTACCTCTACTTGGAGAAGGTGTAGAATATGATGGGCGAGAATTGTTCATGCTATTTGTTCTTTCATAGCTTCTCGTTGGTTGTTGGTATTGTTGAGCTTCGCGAGTCGGTCTTGTGTTGTAAGTAGGCTGTTGTGTTTGTGTCGGTCTTACTTCACGAGTTGGACGTGTTGTATTGTTAATTGTATTATCACGAGTTGGTCTTAAACCTGTAGAGATTTGGTTGTTTCTACCATTTAAACTTCCAACAGGACGAGTAGAATTAATCGTGTTATTTAAACGACCACCATTTCTGTAACCTGGTTGAGAATAAATTCCTCTTGGACGATTGTATCCATATCCATATCCATAATAACCAGGATATCCGTACCAATTGTTCCATCCGTAGTAACCTCCGTAATATCCACCATACCAAGGATTGTAATATCCCCAATGATATGGATTATAGAAACCTCCCCATCCGTAGCTGTACCAAGGATTGTAATATCCCCAATGATATGGATTATAGAAACCTCCCCATCCGTAGCTGTACCAAGGATAGTTGTTCCAGATATTAATTTCTACACCATCATTACGTCCCCAGTTATAATTACTCGATCCGTTATAAGTTAATGTATAGTCGTTGTTTCCAAAATAATTGTAACCACCTAAACCATATCCGTTAATTTTAACTTTGGTTGCTGATTTAGATTGAGTATTATCATTTGTGCTATCAACATCATCTTGGTAATAAAATTGTTCAGCACCATTTCCTTCTGCATCGAAGTATGGACTACCAATTTTTATTTCCCCTTTATTTTCTTGTTCTCCTTGCTCGTTACCATGTTGTAGTTGAGCTTGTTGATAGGTTTTATCTGTTTTCGGATTATAGTAAACTCCGTCGCTTTCGTAACCACTTGGTTGATAAGTCGAACAAGATGAAATTCCTAATGCAGCCACAAGAATTAATGTAGTTGCAGAAATTTTATTAGAAATTTTATAAACTTTGTTCATAATTATAAATTTACATCGTTTGTAATAATTAAATTTGCATAAATTTAAAGGCAATTTTTATGCCAAGTAAAGATACGAAACTTATCAACAAATATAAAAGATTATGGCAAAATTAACAACTCGTGCTGAGGATTATTCTAAGTGGTACAATGAGCTTGTTGTAAAAGCAAATTTAGCTGAGAATTCGAAGGTTAGAGGGTGTATGGTGATCAAACCATATGGCTATGCTATTTGGGAAAAACTACAAGCAGAATTAGACAAAAGATTTAAAGAAACAGGTCATCAAAATGCTTATTTCCCCTTATTTGTTCCTAAAAGTTTATTCGAAGCCGAAGAAAAAAACGCAGAAGGTTTTGCAAAAGAGTGTGCGGTTGTAACGCATTATCGATTGAAAAATGATCCTGATAACAAAGGAAAGTTGATTGTAGATCCAGAAGCAAAATTAGAAGAAGAATTAATTGTTCGTCCAACTTCAGAAGCAATTATTTGGAGTACATACAAAGGTTGGATTCAGTCGTACCGCGATTTACCAATTTTGATTAATCAATGGGCAAATGTTGTGCGTTGGGAAATGCGTACGCGTTTGTTTTTGAGAACTGCCGAGTTTTTATGGCAAGAAGGGCATACAGCTCACGAAACAAAAGAAGAAGCAATTGCGGAAGCGCAACAAATGCAAGAAGTATATGCGGATGTTGTAGAGAATTTTATGGCAATTCCAGTTGTAAAAGGAAGAAAGTCAGATTCTGAGCGTTTTGCGGGTGCTGATGATACCTATACAATCGAAGCGTTGATGCAAGATGGTAAAGCTTTACAAGCGGGAACTTCTCACTTTTTAGGGCAAAACTTCGCAAAAGCTTTTGATGTAAAATTCGCAAGTAAAGAAGGAAAACAAGAATATGTTTGGGCAACTTCTTGGGGAGTTTCTACTCGTTTGATGGGTGCATTAATTATGACGCATTCTGACGATTTAGGATTAGTATTACCTCCAAAATTAGCACCAATTCAGGTTGTTGTTGTTCCAATTTATAAAACAGAAGAACAATTAGAAGAAATTCGTCAAGTGGTGGATAAATTTTCGTCTGAATTGAAAGCAAAAGGAATTTCGATCAAATTTGATGATGATGATAAAACGAAACCAGGTTGGAAATTTGCTGAATACGAATTGAAAGGTGTTCCTGTTCGTATTGCAATTGGACCAAAAGATTTAGAAAAAGGTCATGTTGAGGTTGCTCGCCGCGATACATTAGAAAAGCAATTTATTGCATTGGATGATGTGTCAACTGAGGTGGAAAAATTGTTAGAAGATATTCAAACTAATTTATTCCAAAAAGCGTCAGATTTTAGAGATACTCACACAACAGAGACAACAACTTTTGAAGAATTCAAAGATATTATCGAAAATAAAGGTGGTTTTGTTTCAGCTTTATGGGACGGAACAGAAGAAACAGAAGAAGCTATAAAAAATGCGACGAAAGCAACAATTCGTTGTATTCCTCAAGCTTTTGAAACGCCTACAGAAGGTGTTGACGTTTTCTCTGGAAAACCTGCAAAATACAGAGTTTTATATGCAAAAGCATATTAATTTGTTAAATAATAATTAGCAAAAAAACTTTCCAAAATAAAAAAGGAGCTAATTAATAGCTCCTTTTTTATTTTAATGTTTTTTGGCGTGCAATTCTTTTAAACGTAGTTACTATAGCAGAATATTATTTTTTGTTAAATATCAATCATTTACAAAAAAAGGAGTATATTCGATTACTAATTAACACTAACATATATGAGAAAAACTCTACTGTCGGTATTCTGTTTATTTTCTATGTATGGACTATCAGCACAACAAGATGTGATGTGGGAGAAATTTATAGGAGGTGAATTTGCAGAATATCTTTACAATGCTATTCCTACTCCTGATTATGGCTTTTTGATCTTGGGTAGTTCTGCTTCTGATGCAACAGGTGATATACAAAAGAAAAACCAAGGTAGTTTAGATTATTTTATCTGGAAAATGGATGAAAATGGGAAGCAAGAATGGCAAAATTCTTTTGGTGGAAACGGTTCTGATTTCTTGTATTCGGCTAAACCTACTGCTGATGGTGGATACATTTTAGCTGGAGCTTCTACTTCTTCTAAATCAGGAGATAAAACAAGTGATAATCAAGGAGCTGAAGATATTTGGGTGATAAAAATTGATGCACAAGGAAAAACACAATGGCAAAATTCTTTTGGCGGAAATGGGAATGACATTCCTGTAGAAATTATTCGAACAAAAGATAAAGGATATTTAATAGCTGCTAATTCTAACTCAACACCTTCTCAGTACAAAAAGAGCGAGAATTTTGGAGGAAACGATTATTACATCATCAAACTAAATGAAAAAGGAGAAATCCTTTGGGAAAAAACGTATGGTGGATCATTTGATGATAAAATCAAATCGGTTATAGAAACGAAAGACGGTTTTGTTTTAGTTGGCAATTCGAACTCTCCTATAAGTGGAAATAAAACGATAGATCAAACTTCTAATGGAGCTTGGA
Source organism: Empedobacter sp. GD03865 (assembly GCF_029840775.1). NCBI lineage: Bacteria > Pseudomonadati > Bacteroidota > Flavobacteriia > Flavobacteriales > Weeksellaceae > Empedobacter > Empedobacter sp. GD03865. The sequence goes on along the minus strand of NZ_JAOCDF010000015.1, from coordinate 9,577 downwards.
TAGTTCAGATTACTCAAAAAGGAGAAATAATCTCTGAACAGAATTTAAATTTAAATTCAGAAAATCAGTTGATTTCATTTCAAGAACATGAAAATGGTTATTTGTTTTCTATTCTAGAAAAGGCTGAAAATAAGTTAAACCCAAAGGTTATTCAAACCGATTTTACTTTTCAAACTCAAAAAACAACCGAATTAGAAATAGATAATGATTTGACTATTACAGAAATCAAATTAATTGATAATAAATTTCTTCTAACAGCGAATAAAATCTCTACGTTAGGGCAATTAAAAAGTAACAATCATTCTATCGAGAGTTATTACATCACTCAATCTTTTGATGAAAATGGTTCAAAGGTTTGGAACAAACAGTTTGGAGAAGAGGGATTCAATTATCTCGAAAAAGCAATCACCACTCGTGATGGCTCAATCATTCTATTTGGAAATTCTACTCAACAAGCTAAAGGAAACAAAGGTCAATCGGATTTTTATTTAGTGAAACTCGGAAAAGAAGAAGATGATATCAAACGAGTATACGTTGAAACTTACCCAAATCCTACACGTGATTTTGTAAATGTTTTAATCAACAAAGAGTTTGAAAAAGCAATAATTGAAGTTTATAATTTAACCGGTCAACATTTGCAAACTAAAGAGGTGAAGTATCGTTCAACACCAATTTCGTTAGGGAATTATCCAGCTGGTGTTTACATCCTAAAAATCAAAACCGACAACCAAACCGAATCTATTAAAATTATTAAAAAGTAATTATGAAGAAAAAAATAGTGCTATTTATTTTATTAGCTGTAGGAAATGTTTTTGGACAGGTGAGTATAGGAGAAAATAGTAATAATTATAATATAGATTTATATCCTAAAACACCTGAAGCATATGCATTTGCAAAATTCGTTGATATTCCTGCAGGTAGTTATACAGGTGTAGCAAACTTTAATATCCCTATTTACACAATTCAGGTTGATGGATTAACTATACCTATACAGTTAGATTACTCAACAGCAGGTGTTAAAGTAGATGAAATAGCTTCAAGAGTAGGTTTAGGTTGGAATCTTAATGCAGGTCCATCATTGACAATGCAAGTTGTAGGAGCCAAAGATTACTATAATACAAGAGAAATATTTGATCCAGGAACATTTTATCCTAATGATGTTACAAGTGCAGACAATCCTTCTTATCAGATTGCAATGGCCGCAGTAGGAAATGGGATGGAACCAATAGAAGAATATAAACCAGATATTTATTCTTATAGTATTGGAAACTATTCAGGGAAATTTATTATTGATTCTAAAAATTCAAAAGGAATTACTATCCCATATTATCCTATTGAAATTAAAAAGCAAGATGGTACAATAATAATTATAGATGATCAAGGAAATGAATTTTTCTTTTCAAGTCCAATGTCAAGTTATAACTATAACACTTGTGCCTCAGTTTTGGCCGAAGCTTCAAATTCTACATATATATTAGAAAAAATTTTAACCAAAAATAAAAAAATAATTAAATATGAATATGAACATCCTGCGCATACCATGTTTGCTACTGGTTTTTCAGAACAAAAAAAAGTTGATGAAATAAAAGCAGTTAATTATTTTAATGATGATTCGCAAGGTTCAGGTCCTAATATATCGCCTTTTTGCTTGTATTATTCATCTTCAAATGAACCTGTATTAAAAAGGATAAAGTATGAGAATAATGCAATTGAATTTAATTATAATGTAAATAATAGTAAAAAAGAACGACAAGATTTACCAGGAGAAGTTTTTTTAGAAGAAATTATTGTAATAGACTATAATGGTAAACCTATTAAAAAATTTAAGTTAAACCAAACCGCAAATTATTTTGTTTCTCCTTCGCTTGATATTCATCAAGATTTAACAAGGCAAATGAACTTAATTGATAGTAGATTAATTAAAGGTATTGATAAACGATTAAAATTAGAAGAGATTGAAGAGATATTTTCTAATCAAAAATATAGATTAGAATATTATGAAGAAAAACCATTAATTAATCGTTTCTCTTTTGCGCAAGATTATTGGGGGGTTTATAATGGTAAAAGCGGACAGATGTCTTCTATCCCAGCAGCTACCATAACTAACTTTAAAGGGAATACATCTTTTTATGGAGGAGCTGATAAAAAACCTAATCTTGAATATGGAATCATAGGAAATCTAAAAAAGATTATATACCCAACAAAAGGAAGTTTAACTATTAAATATGAAGCTGATCAATATTTTAAGAAAGAAAGTGTTGATTCTATTATTTATCATGTAGAAAAAACTTATAATACTAGGTCTACATATGATTATTTAGATTTTGAGGCGAGAAAAGGAAATAATATACGAATATATGATGTTAAACTAAATTTCACAGGAGATAATGATAATGGTTCAGGAGTAGAAACAGTTGGAAATTGTTATTTATCCGTTCTAAATAAATCTACTAATCAAAACATAATAAAAAATCCTTATCAATATACATTGGGAAATGGAACGCCTTACAAAGCATCAGATATTGAAGGTAAAAGTTTTAAAATGTCTATTGAAAAAGGTTATGATCATTTAACTGAAAAATCTATTGATTGTTACGCAACATTATCATGGATTGAAAGAGAAACTTTTATTGTACCTGAACATAATGAATCTATAGGAACTATAAGAGTTAAAAACATTACTCTTGATGATAACAATAATAATACGATTACTAGAGATTATACTTATGCGATTCCAGAAACAACAAAAGAAAGTGGAACCTTATATGGTGAAAATCAATTCAGAACTTTTTATACCTCAAATTTTACTAAAGGAGATACTAAATTAGCTGGAAAACAAAGGATAATAACAAACAATCCTGGGTGGCAAATTAATACAATAAATGGAAAATCTGTATTATATAAATACGTAACTGAAACGTATAAAAATTTAAAAAAGGAAAGTGAAAATTACACAAAACTGACAATGTATAATAATAGCGGATGTTCTACGCGTTTTGATGGTTATGGAACATCAAATTTTATATATCCTATATGTAATGAAGCTTTTTTACAAGGAAAAGTTAAAGAGGAGGTTTTAAAAGATAATGAGAATACAATAGTAAAAAAAACTATATTTGATTACAATGAAGATAGATTTTTAAATAGATTTTCATCAAGTGCACTTCCAAATCATTCTGGAATAGAATATGGTTTAGATATTACAAAAGTACAAGATGAGAATGGTTTTGTTTTTGCTAAATTTGAATATGCTCCTTTTTCAATAGATAATGCATGGATACAAAATATTAGAACAACAACAACTGATTTTTTTCCAAATGATAGTATAGTGATAACAACAGAAAATCACTATTCACCTACTTATAAACATTTGTATCCAGCAAGTGTAACAACCAAAAACAGCAAAAACGAAACATTAACTACGGAATACCAATATCCACCTGATTTAGTTGGACAAGAAGATTACATGAAAGAACTAACCGATGCTAACCGCATTGCAGAGCCAGTTGTTGTCAAACAAAGTGTTGATGGCGTATATATTTCTGAAGTTCATAATCAATATAATTTATTCAATGGAATCGTTCAGAAAGCTGCTGTTCATCAAAAGAAAGGAAATGGTGTCAATATTAAAACTACAGCCGACCGAAAAATAACTTACACCAGTTATGATGCTAAAGGTAATCTTACACAATATACTTTAGAAAATGGAATTCCTGTTTCTATTATTTGGGGATATGGCGGTCAATATCCTATCGCTAAAATAGAAGGAGCTTCTTTATCAGAGGTTAGTAGTTTTATTCAAAATTTAGAAATAGCAAGCAACAATGGTACTTTAACGAAAGATTCTTTTGCTAGTTTACGAACAGCATTACCTCAAGCTATGATCACTTCTTATATCTATCAACCTCTTGTTGGTGTCACTAGTATTACAGGGCCAAACGGACAAACAGAATATTACAACTATGATGCAGCTAACCGTTTGCAATCTATCGTAAATGATAAACAAGAAGTATTAAAAACCTTTGAGTACAACTACAAACAACCTTAAGCTATAGCGAGATGAAACACTTTTATAAAAATTTTATATACGGTACGCTTCTGACTTTAGGAAGTGGTAGTGTATATGCACAAACCTCTACGGAGAATTACATTAAAACAGTCGAATGTTTAAAAGCCGATTGTTCTGAAAAGAAAGAAACTGTTGTTTATTTTGATGGTCTAGGACGTGAAAAACAAGCCTTGCAAGTAGGTGCTTCACCTACAGGTAATACGATTGTAACACCATTTGAATATGATGGTTTTGGGCGTCAAGCCAAAGAATATTTGCCTTTTCCTATTTCTGGAGCAAGTAATCAACTAAATACTGGAGCAACAGGAGATACTTTTTACTTAGAAACGACAGGAGACTATATTCCTTATTCAGAAAAAACATTTGAGAATTCACCTTTAAACCGAGTGTTATTTCAGGCTGCTCCAGGAAGAGACTGGATGAAAGGAGCAGGTCATGAGATAGGATTTCAATATGCAACAAATTCAGATGGAGAAGTTTTTAATTTTGGCGTAGCAGATCCTACTACCAATCCAACTTTAACGTTAAGTAATTCTATAACATATTCAGGAGGAGCTTTATATAAAACGATTACAACAGATGAGAATGGTCAACCTATTGAGGAATTTAAAGACAAAGAAGGGAGAGTTGTTCTGAAAAGAATTCACATCGAATCAAAAACAGTAGCTCCTTTAAATTCGTCTGGTAATCATGATACGTATTACGTGTACGATATTTATGGTAATTTAACCTTTGTTCTTCCACCACAATTAATAAATACCGATTATGGAAATATCAATTCTTACAGAAATAATCTTGCCGAATTAGGTTATCAATATTTTTATGATGAAAAGAACAGGTTAGTTGAAAAACAACTTCCTGGAAAAGGACGTGAATTTATGGTGTATGATAACCAAGATCGTTTAACCTTACAACAAGATATCAATCAACGAACGGCAGTTGAAAAAGGATGGACTTTCTTTAAATACGATAAATTTGGAAGAATGGTGTATTCAGGTTTCTTTAAAAATACAGCGACACGAGGTTCAATGCAAACCGCTTTGAACAATAAAAAAACGGCTAATAATGAAGAAAGAGTACCAACTGTATTTGCTAATAATGGACAAAATATTTTCTATACCAATGCGCAATTTCCTAACGGAAGCTTAACCGTTCAATCTGTTAATTATTACGATCATTATCAAAATTTAGGTGTTACACCTTCGTCTATAGATAATCAAAAAGTTGTTGGGGTTGATGATACAAAAACCAAAGGTTTAGCTGTTGCAAGTTATACCAATGTATTAGGTACTGCAACGTGGAACAAAGCGTATACATATTATGATTCGAAATATATTCGTCCAGTAGCTTCTCACTTAGATAATTATTTGAAAGGATATCAAACAACCGCATCTATTTTAGATTTTAGAGGAAAGGTTAAGCATACAGTTACCAAGCACAAACCAACGGATATAGGAGCAGAAATAACAATCAATGAAGGTTTTGAATATTATGAGAATGAATTATTAAAGTATCAAACACACCAAATTAATAATGGTGCAATAGAATACATTGTTCAAAATTCGTACAACGAAATCAATCAGTTGACGAGTAAGAAAGTTGGAAACACGGTTGCTTCTAATCCATTACAAACGGTAGATTATAAGTATAATATTAGAGGTTGGTTAACAGATATAAACGATGTAGAACAAGCTATTAGACCAAAATTATTTTCATTTAATATCAACTACGGTTCTCATTTCAATGGAAATATATCTGGAGTTTCTTGGAAAACCAATGAACAAGATTCATATAAAACCTATAGATTTGATTATGATGGATTAAATCGACTGTTAACGGCAGATTTTGCTGTAATACAAACTGGTTTTATAGGAGGTTCTACCAATGTTGGTGCTTATAATGAATATGTAAAAGGCTACGATTATAATGGGAATATAAAAGGTTTTACACGTAATGGAAACTTATTGAACAATAATCTATTTACAATCGATGATTTAACATACGATTATCAAGCTAATTCGAATAAACTTCTTAATGTTTCTGACAACAGAACAGAAGATGGTTTCGCTGATAAGAATAAATACAGCGGAACAACAATTGAAGATCCTAAAAATGATTACAAATATGATCTTAATGGTAATCTTACCAAAGATTTAAACAAAGGAATAACAAAAATTAGTTATAATTACTTAAATTTACCAACAGAAGTTCTTTGGAATGCATCTAAAAAGATTAATTACACGTACGATGCAAGTGGAGTTAAGTTAAGAAAAGTCGTAACAGATGGAGCTACAGTAACCACAACCGATTATTTAGGAGGTTTTCAGTACGTAAATAACAGTTTACAGTTTTTTCCAACAGCTGAGGGGTATGTGAATGTAACTGGAGGTACAACTTTTAATTATGTTTACAATTACACTGATCATCTTGGAAATGTACGATTGAGTTACCAAAAAGAAGCAAATGGTACGCTAAAAGTATTAGAAGAAAACAATTACTATCCGTTTGGGTTAAAGCATAAGGGATACAACAATACTAATCTTGCAAATACTAACTATAAGTACAAATACAACGGCAAAGAGTTACAAGAAGAATTAGGTCTTAATTGGACTGCTATGGACTTCAGAAATTATGATGCTTCAATAGGTAGATTTATGTCTCAGGATGGACTTGCTGAAGTAATGCCTGATTGGACTCCTTATCGTTTCTCTTTTAACAATCCAATTTATTTTTCTGATCCAACTGGCTTATTTGAACAAAATATTGAAACTTGCCCTACTTGTCCAAAAACTCCAGAATTTAAACCTTTTATTGATGATCCTAATAATGAATATGTTTATGATACTGAAACAAATACTGTAAGTGCAGTAATACAGCTAGCTGAAACTACTGTGACAAATAGTAATAAAAAAGAATCTAACACGAATAGTTATATACCTCAATATGAGTTTATTGATGGTATTTTAAATAATAAATATTATGATTTGACTTCTTTAGGTTTAGAACAAGGAATTGCCAAAACTACATCTTATTTAGATAAAGCTCTTAAAACTAAATCTACAGTTAATTTTACAATTTTAGATGAATATACTCGTCCTAGTTATAGAACATCACTTTTAAATTCAGCAATCAAAACTTCAAAAGTTGCATCAGCTGCAAAAGTTCTTAAAATATCAGGAAATGCTTTAGCTGGAGTAGGTGCTGTTGTATCAATTTATCAGTATGGCTCAGGTCAAATCTCTGGCACGGAGTTTACTGTAGATATGATAATGAGCGGTGTAGGTTTTTTAGGACCATTTGGTGCAGGAGCCTCCTTGATTTATTTTGGAGGTAAGGCAATATATGAATATTCATCAGGTAAGGATCTATTTGAAAAACCCACTCAATAATGAAAAAAATTTTAAACTACATCATATTCCACTTTATTGAATTCCAAAAAAAAGTAGGTAATCAAGATGTTTCAACATTTACAACATCAGTATTTTTCACAATAATGCTTTGGATGAATATTTTAACATTAATAAATTATATTCTAATGAAGAATCATTATCCTAATAAAAATTATATTATTCCAGTTATTTTATTTTGTTTAGGATTATTCTTAATTATAAATAACTATATAAGAAAAAAGCAGTATGAAGTTTATAATTTTCAATCCTCTTTTATAGGTTACCTATATTTGTTAATTTATATAACAATTAGCTTTGTATCGTTTGTATATAGTGTTGAATTACTAAAATCAAAATAATGGTAGTGTATCAGATGTGTTGCCGGAAAACAACCCAACATTCTCAATAAAGCAAAAGGCAAACGTTTGTTTGCCTTTTGTTATTTTATAAAGTAGCTAGATTTTTAACGTATAATTTTTTAAATTTATCGACATAAGTTCTTTGAGTTTGTTTTAGAAGAAAACAATTATTATCCATTTGGGTTAAAACATAGTGGATACAACAATACCAATCTTGCAAATGCTAACTATAAGTACAAATACCAAGGACAAGAGAGACAAGAAGAATTAGGTCTTAATTGGGATAGCTTCAAATGGAGAAATTACATGCCAGAAATCGGTAGATTCTTCAACGTAGACCCATTGGCAGAGCAATACTCTTATCAATCACCTTACAATTTTGCAGAGAACCGTGTGATTGATGGTAGAGAATTAGAAGGTCTTGAATGGTCTAGTTCAATTGAAGGAGATAAAATTCACTATAATGTGAAAATTCAAATAGTTAATTCCGCAGGATTAAGTGATAAAAAGATCAATAAAATTGCGCAAACTATACAAAAAGATTTTAACGAAATTTATTCGCAGGTAGAAGGGTATACTGCATCTATGACTTATGATATTTCTACAACATCAACATCAGATTACACTATTGAAATTGTAGATCAAATTCAAAGACCTGCTACAAGAACTGATGCAGATGGGAATACTCAAGTTAAATATTTGAATGGTAAGACTGAAAAATTTGGAGATACTCAGGATAATAACATGAAATTATCTGCTAAAGACAGTAGTGGAAATAGTCGTTCTGCATCAGGAATTTCTAAGACAGCGCAACATGAAATAGGTCATTCAGCGGGTCTTACCCATCCATGGGAAGCAAATGCTCCTGTTTCAAGTGATATAGACCAAAAGACAGGAGATATAAAAAATAATACTATTCGAAAAAATCTTATGAATTCTGATGGCAATCCTAATTCAACTTTAAGAAATACCTCTGGAACAGCATTAACTCCTGGACAAATGAAAACTATTGAAGAAACAATAAATAAAAATACAGGTAAATAAAATGAATTTTTATATTTTAATTATATTATCAATTATTTCAATAACATCATGTAATTCAAGCAAATTAGTTGAGATGAATTTATGTAAAAATGGAAAACAGATTGAAATATTTAAAGAAAAAAAACTATTTTCAAAAAGTCAAAAAGACTTAACCCTATATCTTGACACTGGCTTTAATAGTAACATTAAACTTATGATTAATGACGAAGTCATAATAGATACTTTAATTGAAACTTCTCCAATTTCAGAACCTATAATTTATCATTATTCGTATAAAGTAAATAATGATATACAGATACTAAAAATTAAAACAGATACAGATTGTTTAGAAACTATATTAGATAAAAATTATAGTATTCTAGGACTTTATAATTATTCTAATAAATGGACTTTATCATATAGAAAAGATTTTCCTATTCTTGAATAGGAAAAGATACTGTTCCAAATGTGTGGTACTGTTCCAGATGTGTTGTTAAAAAAACAACATTCACAATAAATCAAAAGGCAAACGATTGTTTGCCTTTTGTTATTTTATAAGTTTTAGTAAATCCTTTATTTCTTTATCGGAGATAGAATTTTGCTCACTTTTATCGTAAAGAGAAAGTAGATAAATCGTTTCATTTTCAATAAAAAGATGCGTTATTACTCTTGCTCCGCCGCTTTTACCTTTACCTTTCGACTTTATTGCCAAACGTATTTTGTAACAATTATCGGCT
>NZ_JAOCDF010000014.1:0-61844 GCF_029840775.1 Empedobacter sp. GD03865 | reverse complement strand
GCGCAGATCAAGAAACATTGACAATTATTGGAAAAGGAAACCCTTTGTTGTATTTGGACGATCAACAAGTTGATTTTTCTACCATTTCGAGTTTAGCAATTGAGGACATAAAATCGATTGAAATTATCAAAAACCCTTCTGCTAAATATGAAGCAAATGGAAAATCTATCGTAAAAATTAATCTAAAGAAAAGTAAAAAAGAAGGTTTAAAATTGACTTTGCAAGAAACATTATCTTTCAAAAGAAAGTTTAATAATTATTTCAATTCGACTTTTCAAATTCGTAAAAATAAAAGCGAATTTAAACTGAACGCATCTTATAATCAACTAAATCCGTGGGAAGGAAATGGATTCGATTATCGCATAAAAGACAAAAATATTCAGTCCAATTATTTCATAAAATCGCAAACTAAACGTCCACATTTTATTGTAAACACAAGCTTTTTTCAGGAATTAAATGAATCTGGAGATTATTTTTCGTTTGCTATTAATTCAAATTTTAGAAAAGATAAAGGTTTGCTTGATACCAAAACAGAATATACCGAAAACAATGAAAATCAATCTATTTTAACGTTAAATGATAATGAAAATCATCGAAATTTTGTGAATACTTTGGTGAATTACAATAAAAATATTACGTCAATCGATGCAAGTATTTTAACAGGTTTACAATACACGATTTATAACACAGGAACAATATATTATTTTTACAATAAGATTAATGAGAATAATATCAAATACAATCAATCGCGCTATCAAAAATATCGTCTTAAGGTTTTTGCAGGAAAATTTGATGTAGAGAAAAAGTTTGAATCTGATCAAAAAATTGAATTTGGAGGACGTTTTACGCATGCAAAATCTGAGACGAATAATGAAACATTTTTTCCTCAACAATCATCAGAAGAATTTCTTTATAATTTCAAAGAACTGAATCTTTCCGCCTATTTGCAATACACTAAAAATTATGAAAAATGGAATTATAAAGCTGGATTAAGAACAGAAACGACTAATTCTAAAGGTTTTGATGAAATAAAACAACTTTCGGATATTGATAAAAAATACATCGATTGGTTTCCGAATGCAGAAATTAATTACACTTTTGATAATAAAAATGCGTTAACAATTTACTATAAACGTACAATTGATAGACCGAATTACAGCAATCTTTCTTCTGGGAATTTGTACGGAAGTCCTTATATCGAATACAGTGGAAATTTTAATATTTTACCTACTTACACCGACACATTTTCAGCGAATTATTCATTAAAAAAATGGAACATGAATGTGACGTATTATCAAAGTAAAAATCCGATGAATTATACATTAATTTATAATGATGTGAGAAATATTTCAACATTTACAACGATTAATTTCGAAAAAGAAAAAAACATTTCTGTTGCTTTGGATGTTCCATTCGAATATAAATTTTGGTCAACACAAATTAGTTTAGCTATGATTCATAGTAAAATAATTGATGAAAAAGCTGTGTTAAAAAAATCGATTCCGTATATCTATTTATACTCTAATCACAATTTCAAATTGGGAAAAGATTTCAACTTTATGGTTGATGGATATTGGTTAAGCAAACGAACTGAAGGAATTTATGATCGAAATTCTCAAGTTATCGTTAATCTTGGATTGACAAAATCATACAAAAACTTTGATTTTTCTATTCGTTTCAATGATTTATTCAAACAAATGAAATTTAGCGAAACACTGAATTATGATAAAATAAGTTCTAAAAATCTATTTTTAGTCGATTATCAAGAACTATCAGTTAGTGTTAAATATAATTTTGGCCGATTGAATAAAACCATCTCGAAAGAGAATAAAGTAAATGAAGAGGAAGGGAGAATTAGGTAATCTCAACTTATAAACCAAAAAAGCCATTCTTTCGAATGGCTTTCAATTTATGGATTGTTAGAATGTTTTTATGTATTACAATTCTAAAGCTCTTTTAGCGTCACCTCCCATTAATACGTTTAATGGATCTTCTACCGCTTCTTTAACAGCAACTAAGAATCCTACAGATTCGCGTCCGTCGATGATACGGTGGTCATAAGATAAAGCAACATACATCATTGGAGCGATAACAATTTGTCCGTTTTTAACAACTGGACGCTCAACGATATTGTGCATTCCTAAGATACCTGATTGAGGTGGGTTGATGATTGGTGTAGACATCATAGATCCAAATACACCACCATTAGTGATTGTAAATGTACCTCCTGTCATTTCATCAACAGAAATTTTTCCGTCACGTACTTTGATTGCTAAATCTTTGATAGATTGCTCAACACCACGGAAAGTTAAGTTTTCTGCATTACGTACAACTGGCACCATTAAACCTTTTGGTCCTGATACTGCAACAGAAACGTCAGCAAAGTCAAATTTTACTTGGTAGTCACCGTCAATCATAGAGTTTACGTCTGGGTATAACTCTAATGCGCGTGTAACTGCTTTTGTAAAGAAAGACATGAATCCTAAACCAACACCGTGTTTAGCTTTGAATTCGTCTTTATATTGGTTACGTAAAGCAAAAATTGCAGACATATCAACTTCGTTGAATGTAGTTAACATTGCAGTTTCATTTTTAACAGAAACTAAACGTTGTGCAATTTTACGACGTAATGATGATAATTTTTTCTCTGATTGAGCACGAGTTCCTTGAGTAGAAGTTCCCATTGCTGGTGTAAAACGAGCTGCATCATCTTGAGTGATACGTCCGTCACGTCCTGAACCTTTTACTTGAGAAGCATCGATACCTTTTTCGTCTAAAACTTTTTTAGCCGCTGGAGATGGAGTTCCCGTAGCGTAAGTTGCAGCTGGAGCAGCAGGTGCTGGCGTAGCAACTGGAGCTGGAGCAGCTTTTACTTCTTCTTTAACCTCAGCTTTTGGTGCTTCTGCAGCTGGAGCGCTTCCTCCTTCTGGTTTAGCAGCTGATGTATCAATAAGACAAACAACTTGTCCTACTTCTACAACATCACCTTCTTCCGCTTTCAAAGTGATAATTCCACTTTCTTCTGCTGGTAATTCTAATGTTGCTTTATCTGAGTCAACCTCAGCAATTGCTTGGTCTTTTTCTACGTAATCACCGTCTTTTACTAACCACGTAGCGATCTCTACTTCTGTGATTGATTCCCCTGGTGATGGGACTTTCATTTCTAACATATCTATTAGCTTTATTTTTTAATTGAATACTTTATTAATTACCTCTTCGTAAATTGCAGCCCAACGTTTACTTGAACCTGGTGCTGTTGCAGCACTTTCTGCTGGAGAAACTACGTCGAATGGATATTTTCTTAACTTACGTAAGATATACATCCAAGCTCCCATATTTTCTAGTTCTTCTTGTGCCCAAACCAATTTAGCATTACCAAATTTAGAGATGATAGCATCTACTTTTTCTTCATTTAAAGGATATAATTGCTCTAAACGAATAATTGCAGTTTCTTTATCACCTAATTCTTGGCGTTTTTTGTCTAAATCGTAGTAGATTTTTCCTGAACAGAAAACTACTTTTTTCACTTTTTTCGCATCTACTGTTACATCTTCGATGATTTCTTGGAAACCTCCATTTGCGAAATCTGCTAATGATGATACTGCTGATGGATGACGTAATAATGATTTTGGTGACATTACAACCAATGGTTTGCGGTAATCTGTTACAACCTGTCTTCTTAATGCGTGGAAGAAGTTAGCTGGAGTTGTGATATTTGCAACAAACATATTGTTACCAGCACACATTTGTAAGAAACGCTCTAAACGTGCTGAAGAGTGCTCTGCTCCTTGCCCTTCATATCCATGAGGCAATAACATTACTAAACCATTTTGTAATTTCCATTTATCTTCTGCTGCAGAAATATATTGGTCGATTACGATTTGCGCTCCATTCACGAAATCTCCAAATTGAGCTTCCCAAATAGTTAACGCTTTAGGATTTGCCATTGCATATCCATAATCAAAACCTAAAACTGCATACTCAGATAATAATGAATTATAGATTCTTAATTGACCTTGTTCATTATTGATATGGTTTAATAAGATAATTTCTTCTTCTGTGTCTTCAGTTTTTACAACCGCATGACGGTGAGAGAAAGTTCCACGTTCTACATCTTCCCCAGAAACACGCACGTTACGTCCGTCTGTTAAGATAGAACCGAAAGCTAAAGCTTCTCCTAATCCCCAGTCAATTTTATCTTCCTCAATCATTTTTCCACGTCCTTCAATTAAACGAGAAACTTTTTTGATTAATTTTTTACCTTCTGGAACTGTAGAAACAGCTTTTGCAATTTCTTTTAATTTTACTTCGTCGTAAGAAGTATTTGCTTGTTCAAAAACTTTTGCATCATCAGCTATTTCAAATCCTTCCCACTCTTCTGGCATGAAAGGGAAAATGTGATTACGCTCAATTTCTTTAGAAGCTTCAAAATTCGTTTCTAATAAAGCTTTAAATTCCGCTTCTTTTTGTTTAACGATTTCTTCACCAATTACACCTTCTTTTAATAATTTATCCTTGTAAATTTCACGAGGATTTGGGTGTTTAGCGATTAAGTTATATAATTTAGGTTGAGTGAATTTTGGTTCATCACCTTCGTTATGTCCATATTTACGGTATCCTAATAAATCGATGAATACATCAGAACCGAATTCTGCACGATAATCTGCTGCAAAACGGAAAGCGTGAACTACCGCTTCTACATCATCAGAATTTACATGCATTACAGGAGACAATGTTACTTTTGCAACATCTGTACAATATGTAGATGTACGCGCATCTAAATAGTTTGTTGTAAACCCAATTTGGTTATTTACCACAACGTGTACTGTTCCACCTGTTTTGTATCCGTCTAATCCTGCCATTTGAACAACCTCGTAAACGATTCCTTGTCCAGCTACAGCAGCATCACCATGAATTAAGATTGGAATAATTTTAGAATAATCATCTTTGTAATCTTCCTCAACTTTTGCACGTGTAATCCCCTCTACAACTGCATCTACAGTCTCTAAGTGAGATGGGTTTGGTGCTAAATTGATTCGGATATCTTTTCCATTCAATGCTTTGATTTGATTTGATGATCCCATGTGATATTTAACATCACCAGCCATTAAATCCGTATCAAAAGCTTTTCCTTCGAATTCTGAAAAGATTTGAGAATATGATTTTCCAAAAATGTTAGCCAAAACATTCAAACGTCCACGGTGAGCCATCCCTACGATAACCTCTTGTACGCCGTGATCTGCAGAACGATTAATCAATGTATCCAAAGCAGGAATCAAAGATTCATTTCCTTCTACCGAGAAACGTTTTTGTCCAACATATTTCGTGTGCATAAAGTTTTCAAAAGCAGTTGCTTCATTCAACTTTTCTAAAACACGTTCTTTCTCCTCCTTAGATAATTTTGGTTGATTCAAGTTTTGGTTTAACCAATTCTGAATCCAATTAATTCTTTGAGGTTCTCTTACATACATATACTCGATTCCGATAGATTCGCAGTACATGTTTTCTAAGTGTCCAATGATTTCACGTAAAGTGATTGGTCCACCGATACCTAAAATTTCACCAGCGTTGAATGTCAAATCTAAATCAGCATCAGATAAACCAAAGTTTTTGATGTCTAAAGTAGGTTCAAAAGTTCTACGCGCTCTAACTGGGTTAGTCTTAGTAAACAAATGTCCACGAGAACGGTAAGCATCAATCAAATTGATTACTTTAAATTCTTTCTGTACGTTGTCTGGAACTTGAGATACTACTGCAGGATTAACTACTGCTTGCGTTGTTTGACTAGCTTTGTTAGGAGCTGTTTGTGTTGCTGGTGCAAATAATGGCTCTCCATCATATGTTGCATTCGCAAAGTCATACCCTTGGAAAAAAGCTTTCCAACTTGGTTCAATACTATCCGGATATTGGACGTATTGATCATATAAGTCGCCTATAAACTCTAAATGAGCGGCATTTAAAAACGAAAAACGATCCATAAATTTTACTCTCTATGAGATTTAGCTACAAAAATAAACTATTTAAGGCTTTAAAAAAAATTACTTTCATCATATTTATCTTATCTCGCCATAAAAATATATTATAATCAAATAATCATTACATTTGATATAAATTTAAGAAAGATTTTACATTTAGATGAGAAATTTTCTAACAAAAAAAATAAACAAACGTTGGATTGGCTTCTTTATAATATTTGTGATTTTCGCTATTACAATATGGTCGAGTAATAAAATTGTACAAGAGCTAAAACGTGAAGAACACAAACGTGTAGAGAATTATGCGCGATCGTTAGAGTTGATAAGCTCATCCGAATTTTTAGATCCGAAAACGCAAGATTTTCTATTCAAATTAATTGAAGACAACAAATCGATCCCTGTTGCACTTGTAGACGAAAAAGGCATTATTGTAGACACCAAAAATATTGATGAATCCATCGTAAAAGATTCGGTTCAATTAAAAAAATATGTCAACAAAATGAAATCGTCGGAACAAACAATTGATGTTGAATTAATCGGAACTAAAAATTATGTTTATTTCAAAAATTCAAAACTTCTCAATCAATTACAATATTATCCACTCATCATTATTTTATTGATTTTACTGTTTTTTGGATTTTCGTACTGGTATTTCAAAACAGTTCGTGACACCGAAAAAAGTTATTTATGGGCTGGAATGGCAAAAGAAACGGCACATCAAATTGGTACACCACTTTCTTCGTTGATGGGTTGGGTCGAATTATTGAAATTGGAAGAAATCGATCAAACTTCAGTCATAGAAATTGAAAAAGATGTGGATCGGTTGAAACATATTGCCGAACGTTTCTCGAAAATTGGTTCAACTTCTGAACTCAAACAAACTGATATTATTTCAACTTCCAAACAAACAGTCGATTATATTTCGCAACGCATTTCGAAAGGAATTGAAGTAAATTTTGCTACCGATGTCGATGAATTTAACATCAATCTTAATTCTTCTTTATATAGTTGGGTTATCGAAAATTTGATGAAAAATGCGGCTGATGCCATGCAAAATAAAGGCGTTTTGGATATCGATATAAAAACGAAAGGTAAATTTGTCGAAATTTCTATTACCGATACAGGATCTGGAATTCCGACCAAATTGCAGAAAAAGATTTTTCAACCCGGCTTTACAACCAAAAAACGCGGTTGGGGATTGGGATTATCATTGGCCAAACGAATTATCGAAGATTATCACAAAGGAAAAATATTTGTTGCCAAATCATCCAAAGAAATCGGAACTGAGTTTAAGATTTTATTGAAAAAATAATCAGAAATATTACACAAAATCTTGATTATATAATGAGGTATACTTTTTGTAACTTTGTTATAACGACAACTGTTTTGTAAAATGAATAATTATGAATGCAACGACTATTGAACATGTGAATTCTAAATTGAAACAACTTCCTGAATCACTTTTGGAAGAAGTTGAGCGTTATATTGATTTTTTAACTTATAAACATAATCAAGAAACTGAATTTGAGTTAACGGAAGAACAAAAGGAAATTTTGGATAATCGACTTAACGAGCCAAAAGAAAATTTTTTGAATGCAAAAGATGTATTGAAAGAATTGCACGGAAAATATGATTTATAAGATTAGAATTTCTTCCGAAGCTGCCCAAGATATTGAACAAGCTATTTCTTATTATTCAAACTTTTCTACATCTGCTGCAAAATCATATTTAGCTGAATTGACAAAAGTTTTGGAAGCTTTGGAAATAAATCCTTTTTATCAAGTGAACTATAGAAATTTGCGTGCAAAACCTTTTAAATCTTTTCCTTATTTGGTTTTATTTGAAACTAATGAAGAAGAAAAAACTGTATTTATTTATGCAGTTTTTAATACACATAGAAATCCTACAAAATATCCAAAATAAAAAATGAGCTGAAAGTAAAACTTCAACTCATTTTTTAAATATCATTTTCTAATATCTAAATTCTAGTATCTCAGTACTAATTACTATTCTTTCACACCAATATAAATCTCAATTTCTGCATCAGCAGGATTTTGAGCTTTTTCGGTGTACAATTCGTAATCATATTTATACGTGCGATTTAGATTTGCATCATCATTCCAAATTTCTGTCCAAGTTTTCCCAACTGCTTCGTGCAATTCTCCTTTGGCAATATATTTTTTGAATGTTTGTGGCTCAAATTCACGACCAACCATACCTTCTGGAATTTCATCTAATGAAGAAACTTCTAAACCAATAATTGTCATATACTTTCCTGTAAAATCACTTTCGTAATCTGTGTAAACAGAATAAATATTAGAACTAATTGCATTTGGAATTTTAGCAATTATATTCTCATCGAAAAATTGATGCCACAATTTTCCTAAATCATCAATCGCTTGACTATCATTATTAGACGTTTGAGTCGTTATTCCTATAATTTTCAACTTATTCATTTTTAAGGTTTTTAAAATCCTAAAATCATTTTCGCAATCGAAAAGTAAATCAACAAACCAAAAATATCATTACTTGTTGTGATAAATGGACCTGTTGCAATCGCAGGATCAACACCATATTTATGCAACATAATTGGAATAAATGTCCCAATCAAACTTGCTAAAATCATCACAATAACTAAAGCTAATACAATGGTTGAGGAAATTTCGTAACTCGTACTCATTAAGAAATGTGTCGCCAATAAAAGCACAAAAGCTAATAATGTACTATTTAATAAAGCCAATAACATTTCTTTTCCTAATCTTTTCCAAATAGAACCCGAAATATTACTATTCGCCAAACCTTGCACAATAATAGCAGAAGATTGCACACCAACATTTCCTGCCATGGCAGCAACCAGCGGCGTAAAAAAGAATAATTGCGGATACAAATTCATCGCATCACTAAAACTTTGCGACACATTAACAGCTACAAAACTACCTACCAAAGCCAATAAAAGCCAGGGCAAACGAGCGCGAGTTAATTTTAAGATATTATCATCAGAATCGACATTTTGAGTAATCCCGGCTGCTAATTGATAATTTTCTTCAGCTTCTTCACGAATCACATCAATCACATCATCCACCGTAATTACACCAACCAAACGCATTAATTCGTCTACTACAGGCACTTCGTACAAATCATATTTTTCGATTACTTTCGCAACCTCCATATCTTTTGTATAGGTCTTTACATATTGAATCTTTTCATTGTAAACATCCGCCACTTTTGTATTCGCAGAAGTCGTCAACAAACGCTTCAAACTCAATGTTCCAAGTAATTTTTCATCTTCATCAACCACATAAATTGAGAAAACCTCTTCTAAATCCTCAGCTTGTTTTCGCATTTGTTTTACTGCTGTGATTACCGACCAGTCTTTGTTGACTTTTATCAACTCTTTTCCCATCAAACCTCCAGCTGTATCTTCGTCGTAGCGTAAAAGATCTACAATTTCGCGGGCGTGTTCTTGATCTTCTAATTGTGCAATTACCTCATCTTTCTTTTCATCAGAAAGTTCATTGATAACGTCAACTGCATCATCGGTATCCATCTCATTGATGACATCTTCGGCAATTTCTTTTGCAGTAAGCGTTTTCAGGAATTTGCGTCGATCATCTTCTTCTAATTCAAGAAGGATATCAGCAGAAATTTCATTATCGAGTAAATCAATTACAAAAGATTGTTCTTTGGTCGAAAGCTCATCAAACAATTCAGCAATATCGGCGGGGTGCAAATCTTGCAACATCTCCTTAACTGCTTTTGCATTTTGCTGATTAATACTTTCGTTTAAATCTTCAATAAAATCTTTTGTAATTTTTACCTCCATAATCTATTTCATTCTTTTCGTTAACTCAATAAAATCTTCGACAGATAATTGCTCTGCGCGCATGTTCAAAAACTCGTGATCGTTTAAATCTTCAGGAATACCCAAAGCCTTCAACGAATTACGAAGCGTTTTTCTTCTTTGTCCAAAACCAGCTTTTACCACTTGAAAAAATCGTTTTTGTTCGACTCCTTCTATTTCTGTTCGGTAGCGTTTCATAATAATAACGCCCGATTTCACTTTTGGTGGTGGTGTAAAAACGTGCTCTGGAACTGTGAACAAATACTCGCAAT
Organism: Empedobacter sp. GD03865; assembly: GCF_029840775.1. NCBI lineage: Bacteria > Pseudomonadati > Bacteroidota > Flavobacteriia > Flavobacteriales > Weeksellaceae > Empedobacter > Empedobacter sp. GD03865. The sequence goes on along the minus strand of NZ_JAOCDF010000014.1, from coordinate 51,756 downwards.
GATAATAAGCTTGCGCTAATACAGAAAGTATACCATAATCTTTTGTACCTTTTTTTGATGCAATACGTTCGGCAACTTCTTTCTGAAACATTCCACAAACTTCGGGAACAGTGTAACGCTCTTCTAAAGCTTTAAAAATAATTTGCGAAGATATATTATACGGAAAATTTCCTAAAATAGCAATTTGTTCATCAAACTTTGATGAAAAGTCCATTTTCAAGAAATCTTCGGAATGAATTTTAAATCCTGGGTAAAATGGTTGATAATATTCTTTTAAATATTCGACTGATTCTGTATCAATCTCCACAACCTCTATATTTTTCTTTGCTTGTAAAATATATTTTGTCAACACGCCCATTCCTGGACCAATTTCTAAGACACGATCATAACCTTCCCAAGTTAACCCTTCGGCGATGTCTCGTGCAATATTTTCATCATTCAAAAAATGCTGACCTAAATGTTTTTTAGCTTTTACTTTCAAAAATTCTAAATTTTAAGTTTTCTTTAACCAACTTACCGTAGAATATATACGGAATATCTTTCTTGCGAAATAAGTTTTTTTTATCTTAGCCCCAAAATTAACCCAAATGTCAAAAACGAACGATAAATTTGAGAAAAAAAGACTGCGATCTTCTAACATCACTGTTGTGATTAGTATTTCGCTTGTTTTATTTCTATTAGGTATTTTCGGCTTAATTGTCATTAATGCACAAAGTTACGCAGAACATCTAAAAAGAGAGTTAAAAATCGAGGCATATTTTAAAGATGTCGAAGATCCAAAATTAAAAGATAAGGAGCTTGATTTACAGAAATCTTATATCGATTCGTTGAAAGTGAAATATCCTTTTGTTGAAGCTACACAGTATATCAGCAAAGAGGATGCAGCTAAAATTGCGAAAAAAGATTTGGGTACGGATGGTAGTGATTTCTTCGAAGAAAGTATTTTCCCTGCATCAGTTCAAATCACATTGAACCCTGCATTAATACAATCTGTTGAACAAATTGATTCTATTAATAAGGTATTGGCTAAAAATCCTATTGTAGACGAAGTAAAAAGTGACAAAGAAGCGATGGTAACGATTTATCACAGCATCAACAAAATTACTTTCTGGATTATGATTTTTGCTGTTATTTTCTTAGTAATCGTTGTTGTATTAATCAACAACTCTATCCGTCTGAAAATTTACGCAAAACGTTTCAGCATCAAAACGATGCAATTAGTTGGTGCGCGTAGACGTTTTATTGTAAAACCTTTCTTGATAGAAGCCGCAGTTTTAGGTTTCTTAGCAGCATTTATTGCAGCTGTAGGATTAGGTTTCTTATGGTACATTTTAGCAACAAAAGTTGGCTTAGTACTTTGGAATCCAAGCTTCACTCCACTTATTATTATCTTAATTGGAATTGGAGTTGTTATTGCCGTTTTCAGTACATTGTTTGCTGCTTGGCGTTATTTAAGATTAAAAACTGATCAACTTTATTAATGAAATCAAATTCTATCGATACAACAAAAAAATCAGCATCTACAAATGATGCTGGTTTTACTTTTTTATTCGGAAAAAGAAATTACATTTTCATGGCAATTGGTGTTGCACTAATTGGTCTTGGATTTTTATTAATGACAGGACACGATGCCAACACAAGACCAGATGGAACGTGGGATGCAAATTATTGGAACGACGAAATCTATTCTTTTCGTAGAATTAGATTAGCGCCATTTTTAGTTGTCGTTGGTTTCATCGTCGAGATTTATGCCATTTTAATCAATCCGAATAAAGAAAAATAATGAATACTTTACAAGCAATTATAATTGCTATAATAGAAGGTCTTACCGAATATTTACCAATTTCTTCTACAGCACACATGGGATTCACAGCAGCTTTGATGGGAATGCCAGAAAGCGAATTCTTAAAAATGTTTCAAGTTTCGATACAATTTGGAGCAATTTTATCAATCGTAGTTTTATATTGGAAAAAATTCTTTGACTTCAAAAATTTCAATTTCAATTTTTATATCAAATTAGCTTGTGCGGTTGTTCCTGCACTTATTTTAGGAAAACTATTCGATGATAAAATCGAGGCTGTTTTAGGAAATCAAGTTGCTATTTCTGGAATGTTAGTTTTCGGAGGAATCATTTTATTATTTGTAGATAAATGGTTCAAAAATCCTAAAATTAATGATGAAAAAGACATCACATTAAAACAAGCAATTATCATTGGTTTTTGGCAATGTTTGGCGATGATGCCTGGAACTTCTCGTTCTGCCGCTTCTATTATTGGTGGTATGACACAAGGTTTATCGCGTAAAGCAGCTGCAGAATTTTCATTCTTTTTAGCGGTTCCGACAATGTTAGCGGTTACAGTTTATTCTATTTTTGTTAAAACTTGGGGAGAAGATACTGCAACACCAATGAAAGGTTATGAAATGATTTTACAAGATCAAAACCATATTATATTATTCTTAATTGGAAATGTTGTAGCATTTATTGTAGCATTAATCGCAGTGAAAACATTTATCGCAGTTTTAACAAAATATGGTTTCAAATTTTGGGGGTGGTACAGAATAATCATCGGAATTATTTTATTGATTTATTTCTCATATAATTCTCCAACACAAGCAGAAAAAGACAATGCCGCTTCAGTAGAAACTACAATGATTCAGCACAAATAAGATGAATGTAGAAAAAATACAAGAAGGTCACGTTTTTTTGATTGATAAACCACTTGATTGGACATCTTTTGATGTTGTGAACAAGATTCGTTGGAACATCAGAAAAGCATATAATTTAAAGAAAATAAAAGTTGGACACGCTGGGACTTTAGATCCTAAAGCTACTGGACTTTTATTGGTTTGTACAGGGAAATGGACAAAACGCATTGATGAATTTCAGGCGCAAGAAAAGACTTATACTGGTACAATTAAATTAGGTGTTACAACGCCTACCTATGATTTAGAATCGGAAGAAAATGAAACTTTTCCGACAAATCATATCACAGAAGAAATTATTCGCGAAGCAACAAAACAATTTGTTGGAGAAATTGAACAATTTCCGCCAATGCATTCAGCGGTAAAAGTAGATGGAAAACGTTTATATGAATTAGCTCGCGAAGGTCAAGAAATAGAACGTAAAGCACGTAAAATAACGATTCACGATTTTAAAATTACAAAAATAGATTTACCTTTTGTCGATTTTGAAGTGAATTGTAGCAAAGGAACCTACATTCGTTCTTTGGCTTTTGATTTTGGAAAAGCAGTCAATTCTGGTGGATATTTAACAGCACTTCGTCGTACAAAAATTGGCGAATTTGATGTCATCAATGCTGAAAATTTCGCTTTAGAAAAAAGCTATTTTGAAGAAGAAAATACAACAGAAGAAGTATAAAATCAGAAAAGCTTGAACAAATGTTCAAGCTTTTTTTAGTTATAAAGTGATTAATACTTTATTTATTTCATCGCTCACTAATTTTGGCTTTTGCATCACCATAATATGTGTTCCGCCTTCTATTTGTATTGCATCTTTGATATATTCAATCGGAAAAACAATATCTTTTGTACCATGAATATGTGTAATATTTTCTTCATGATAAGCTGTAGAATGTTCCCAGTTTACAATCTTATGAATCGACCAACTTAAATATTCTTTGTTTCGAAACTCAAAAATATCGTCAATATTATCTTTTTCTCGATCAGTATAATATAATTTTCGCATCATCATGTACGAAAATGTCCGATCCGAAGTTAAGAAACTCATCGGAATTATTTTATGTGCATTAATAGAAGCCGAGAATCGAAATAACTTCGGAAGCTCTGCCCTATTCTTCACTGTCGAAATCAGAAATGTATGTTTTGGATTAATAAAACGATTCATTTCCTGCACAATTATTCCACCAAAAGATAATCCCATCAAAAGAAAATCTTCTGTGGGATTTATTTTATCTAATAATCTTTCGGTATAATGAGCCAAAGTTTCATCTTTCTCTGGATCTAACCAAGGAATATAAACTTGCTCAAAATCTTGTTCCAAGCGTAGATTTCGAAAAGCATTTGCGTTTGCGCCTAATCCACTTACTTGATAAATTTTCATACCTTAATTTATAATATATCTTTTTTCTTTGAGTAATCTGTTGGACGAACTCCAATTACTTTTTGGAATGTATTACTAAATGTTGGTAAACTATTGTAACCAACCATTGTCGAAATTTCACTGATTGAATACGTATTATCAATTAACAATTGTAAAGCGCGTAACATTCTTAAAATAGTGAAATATTGAACAAATGTCATATTCAAATCTTTTTGGAATAATCGTGATAATGATCGTTCAGAGAAACCGAATTCGGCTGTAATTTTCTTCATTGTAATCGAAGAATCCATATTATCATCTAAGAATTGAACGATTTTTTTCAGACGTTCATCGTGTGGTAATGGAAGAGCTAATCGTAAACTACTTTTGCTTACTTTAGGTAATATTTCTTTAAAAGCTTGTGCGATTACATATTCGCTTCTGTTTTCTGGAACAATATCTCCTTTCCATTGGTTAGAAAATAATAAAAGCTCTAACAATAATCCATCAGCAGGATAGATTCCTACTTTTTTATAAAACGAATTATCACTTTCATTAATAGGGAAATATAAATTTCTCATAATCACCTCTGGTGTATTTGGGTGTATACTATGTTCCACATGAGGCGGTATCCACATATAGTGTCTTGCAGGTAAATAAAAGGTATCTTTTCCTATTTTTACATAAACTATTCCTCCCTCACAATAAAGAAATTGCGCTTTGTTATGTTTATGTTCTACCACGTATGCTTCCGAAATTTCCTTATGGTAACAGAAAATTGAGGTTGGTAATTTGTCAATTTCGGTTAAGTAATATCGTGTTTCGAACTTATTATCCAAATGTATATTCATAGTTTCTTTAATCTGCGAACTAATATAATAATTTATTTGATATGATGTATAATGTACACAAATAAAAATGTCCGAAATAGATAATTATTTGACTATTTTTAATATTAACTTTTTATTAATTAGTCCAATATTTGTAATTCCCCTCGTTCAGAAGGGAACAATTATTGAATAGTATTAGAAAGAAAAAGTTGCATTATGTTGGAAAGAATAAAATTAACTGACTTACAGTCAAAAGTAATGACAGCAGAGGAGTCTGCCAAATTTTTTGAAGATGGAATGACTGTTGGTTCTAGTGGTTTTACAAGAGGAGGCGATACAAAAGTTGTATTAAAAGCTGTTGCGGAGCGTGCCAAATCTGAAAATTTAAAAATCACTTTAGTAACAGGAGCTTCATTAGGACATGGTACAGACGCGGCTTTAGTAGAAAGTGGAGCATTAAAAAAACGTTTACCATTCCAAGTAGACACTGTAATGCGTAAAAATATAAATGCAGGTAATGTTTTATTTATCGATCAGCATTTAGGTGAAACAGCCGAACATATTTTAGATGGACAATTTAAAATTAATTTAGGTGTTTTAGAAGTTGCTGAAATTTTAGAAGATGGTTCTTTGGTACCTACAACTTCTATTGGTAATAATGCAGAAATTGCTGCAAATGCAGACAAATTAATCATCGAGATTAACACATCTATCCCTACAAATATCAAAGGTATTCACGATATTTATAGTGTAGAAGAATACGGAAAACGTACACCAATTAACATCACTTCTTGTGATACAAAAATTGGAACAGAAACAATAAAAGTAGATCCTTCTAAAATTGTTGGAATTGTTTTTCACGACATTCAAGATGCTCCTGGAGACATTCAACCAGCTGATGAAGCGACTGCTGCAATTGCTCAAAACATTGTAAAATTCTTCGAAAATGAAGTTGAAGAAGGTCGTCTTACAAAATCATTAATGCCATTACAATGTGGTATTGGTAAAGTTGCAAACGCTGTTTTAGGTGGTTTAGAACATTCTGATTTTGAAGATTTAGTAATGTACTCAGAAGTTTTACAAGATTCTACATTTGACTTAATTGATTCTGGAAAAATGAAGTTTGCTTCGGCATCTTCTATGACAGTTTCTCAAGAATGTTATGACCGTGTTATAGGAAACATCGACAATTATAAAGATAAAATTGTTTTACGTCCTCAATCTATTTCTAACTCTGCCGAAGTTATTCGTCGTTTAGGAATTATTGGAATCAATACATCTTTAGAGTGTGATATTTATGGTAACGTAAACTCAACTCATGTTTCTGGTACACACATGATGAATGGTATTGGAGGTTCTGGAGATTTTGCTCGTAATGCATTTATCTCAATCTTTGTTACTGCTTCTATCGCAAAAGGTGGAAATATTTCGTCTATCGTTCCGATGGTTTCTCATCACGATCACACAGAACATGATGTAGATATTATTGTTACAGAGCAAGGTTTAGCCGATTTAAGAGGTTTAGCACCACGCGAAAGAGCTATCGAAATTATCAACAACTGTGTTCATCCAGATTATAAAGGTGAATTATTATCTTATTTCGAAAGAGCTTGTGCAGAAAGAGGTGGTCAAACGCCACATATCTTAGAAGAAGCGTTCTCTTGGCACACAAGATTGAAACAAACAGGTTCTATGAAAAAAGAAGAATTATTAGTTTTGAATCATTAGAATAATAAATAATAAAACTATACTTTTTTTAAAGCATAATTCAGAATTTCTGGATTGTGCTTTTTTTGTGAAATAATGTAACTTTGTTAGAAGTCTAAGAAACATGAAAAAAATACTTTTAATAACACTACCATTGGCAACTTTTTTTGCGTGTCAATCTAATCAAAACGAAAATCAGAATTTAGAACAAATTGATAAAAAATCGGCTCGCGAAGTTGTTTTAACAACAGAAACAAAAGGCGATTCTGTTTTACATATTACCAAACAAAAAATTTGGTCAAACGATTTGATGATTGCAGAAAAAGTAGATACTTTGATTACGCACAAACAATATACACCTACCGATTCTACCAAAATTCCTATTTACGTAACCATTCAATAATCTATCATGAATAAAAAAGAAAAAAGAGCAAGTAAAGTTGTGACTTTAGTGTTAATTTCTTCGGTTCTTAGTTCGTGTATGAATCGTGAAGAAGCGCCTGTTACAAACAATGCGCAAAAGGTATATATGCGTGCAGATTCTACTGCGCCTTACACAGATGTCACGTCAAATTATTCGTCGCATTCTGGTGGTTCACATCACGGCGGAATGGGAAGTTCGTTGCTGTGGTTTATGGCTTTTCGTAGCTTAACTGGTGGCGGAATGGGCTATGCAAGTCAAGGTTTGCATCAACAATCTAATGTTGGAACAAATACTGCAAAAGCACAAGCGTACAAAAGTCAAACTGTTCGTGGTGGATTCGGAAAATCTGCTTCTTCTCGTTCAGTTTCATCTTAAACAAATTTTATGCAATTAAAAAGAATAAAAGCTGACGAAAACTGGCAAGGAAGGTTAGAAAATATCGGCTTTGGTTATCATACAGACGAAAATAAACAAACCTATTGGGTAGAAGATTATTATTATTCGATTTCAGAAAAAGAAGCGGATAAATTTTTTGAAGCGACAAACGAATTATGGGAAATGTGCTTGAATGCTGTCGAACATGTGATTCAAAATAATCGTTTGGACGAATTTAAAATTCCAAAATTTATCCAACCTTATTTGATTGATACATGGGAAAATGATGCGCCAAGTATTTATGGACGTTTTGATTTTGCTTATGATAATGATCAATTAAAAATGTTAGAATTCAATGCTGATACACCAACTTCTTTGTTCGAATGTGGTGTTGTACAATGGCTTTGGATGGAAAATTATTTTGGAGAAACGAAAGATCAATTCAATTCTGTTCATGATAAATTAATTGAAACATGGAAAATGTTAAAACCTTATTTGAAAGGTGAAACATTGCATTTTTCTTGCGTGAGAGAATCGTTAGAAGATTTGACGAATATCGAATATATCAGAGATTGTGCGATACAAGCCGGAATTAATACCAAATTAATTTACGTTGACGAAATCGGTTGGAATAATGTCAATTTTGTTGATTTAGAAGAAAAACCAATTACAGATATTTTCAAGCTTTATCCGTGGGAATGGATGATGAACGAGTTGTTTGCATACAACATCAAAAATGATGAAATCAACGCAAATTGGATAGAACCTGCTTGGAAAATGATTCTTTCGAACAAAGCTATTTTACCAATTTTATGGGAATTGTATCCAGATCATCCATTATTATTAGAAGCTTATACAGATTCACCAAAAGAGATGAAGAATTATGTCAAAAAACCATTGTTATCACGTGAAGGCGCAAATATAGAAGTTGTAAAAAACGGAACTATTTCGGAGCAAACTTCAGGAGAATATGGTGAAGAAGGTTTTATTTATCAAGCTTTGGCTAATTTACATCATGAAGAAACAGGTTATACCATTATCGGAAGTTGGATTATTGGGCAAGAATCGTGTGGAATTACGTTCCGCGAAAGTGACCAATTTATTACAACCGATAAAAGTCGTTTTGTTCCGCATATTATTGAGTAAAATATTTAAAACCAAAAAGTCTAATTCCACTTCGAATTAGACTTTTTTTAGTTTAAACAAAATCAAACAATTACCTTAAAAATTGTAAATAGTTTAAAAATTAATAGGTTTCATCATATTTTATTTATAAATTATAAAAAGATTTTATTAAAATGTTTTATCAATTAAAGGTTTAAGAAATAAAACGTTAGATAAATTTTTACGAATCAAAACCAACTAAATACAAACTAAAAAGTAGAAATATGGATTTTTTAGATGATTTGTTTAACTCTTCAACCCTTCCCACAGAGCGCGTTTCGCGTATGCTCGAAGAAGATTTGTTTTGGCAAATTATAGAAAATTCTTTGCTCAATGCCAATAATTTGCAAGATCAAGAAAAGGCTTTGGAGCAAGAATTAGAAGATCTAACTGCCGAGGATATTATTGGTTTTCAACTTCGATTAGAGTTCTATTCGTATTCGTTACATTCGCCTGAAATATGGTGTGCAGCTTGTATTATGAATGATGATACAGATCCAACACATTTCTATTATTTCAAAAATTGGATTATTTCGCAAGGACAAGAATTGTTTGAAAAGGCAATTTTGAATCCTGATAATTTAGCTGATTATTTTAACGAAGGCTTCAACGAAGATGATTTATATGAATTTGAAGATTTTCATTTAATCGCTGATGATGTTTTCTATGAAAAATTCGAACACAAGATTATTGACTTTGTAAACAAAGAATGTTTTAAATTTTATACAGAAAAATCTCCAAAACCTGAGTTTGATTGGGATGATGAAAATTTAACCAATTTGCAAATCATTTGTCCAAGATTATTCAAAGTTTTTATCGAAGATTATTCTCCAGATGATGACGAAATGGAGGATGATTTTGATGATGAAGACGAGTTTTTATAATGATAATATTTAATACCCATTTTATTCCTTCAAGGGAAGATAGTGCTCTAAGGAAAATTGTCACATTAATTTCAGTAGTTGCCTATTTCTTTTTTATATTAATTGGATATAGCGCATTCAATTATTTTTTAATTTCTGGACATATTATAGTTCAACTTTATTTTATAATTAGTAATAGTAAAGAGTCTTATGAGTTTAATAACAACAAACTTATTTATACTAATTTAGTATATAAGAAAGCGATAGATTTCACAAGCTATAGTATTACAAACGGTGAATATAAAGATTCTTATAAAAAGAAATCTAATGGACAATTAATTCAATTGTATGCTGATAATAAAATAGTTTGTCGTATTAAAGAAGTTCATAATAAATATGTGTTTGATGAGAGATTCTATCTTATTTAAAAACTAATTATCCTGAAATAAAAAAGAATGAAGATTTTGAAATAAGTTTTGTAGAAAAAGAATATATTATAATTACATCATTGATTTTCTCCTCTTTAATAATATTTATTTTATCTTTTAGCATAGAAAATTATCAGCCTGATAAAATACAAGAATACAAAACCATTAAAGGTCATATGGCTTATCAGCCAGAAATAGATTTTAGTGGAAAAAGGAAAAATCGAAAAGAATATTTAATCTTTAAATTAAAAGAATATCCTCAAATAAATTTCAATTTACAATATGAAAATTTCAATAAAATTAATGGATATGAATTTGTTAAAACAAATCATCAAAATAATTTGATTGAATTCGAAATTTTTAAAGAGGATAATGATTACAAAATCAAAAAACTGGCACAACCTTATTTTTATTCTCATTTAAATAATAAGAAAATAATATCAATACAAGCTTTAAAATATCAAAATAAAGAGTTAATACAAATCGATTTTTCAAATAAATTTCAAGGGCGATTTGATTTATTACTAATGTGTTTAGGAGTATTATTGATTGTATTGATTACATATAATATTTATTGCATAACAAGAATTTTAAAATAAAAAAAGGAACTCAAATTTGAGTTCCTTTACTATTTTGATTAAGAATATTCTTATCCTAAAACTTTTGCAACTGTAGCTCCAATATCAGCAGGAGATGCAACAACGTGGATTCCACATTCTTCCATAATTGCCATTTTAGCTTGTGCTGTATCATCAGCTCCACCAACGATAGCTCCAGCGTGTCCCATTGTACGACCTTTTGGTGCAGTTTGTCCTGCAATAAATCCTACAACTGGTTTAGTTCCATTTACTTTAATCCAACGAGCAGCCTCAGCTTCTAATTGTCCACCAATTTCACCAATCATTACGATACACTCAGTTTCTGGGTCATTCATAAATAATTCAACAGCTTCTTTCGTTGTAGTTCCAATAATTGGGTCTCCTCCAATTCCGATTGCTGTAGAAATTCCGTAACCAGCTTTTACAACTTGGTCAGCAGCTTCGTAAGTTAAAGTTCCTGATTTAGAAACGATACCAACTTTACCTTTTTTGAAAATGAAACCTGGCATAATACCAACTTTTGCTTCCTCAGAAGTGATAACACCAGGACAGTTAGGCCCGATTAATGTTACATCTCTTTGATCAACATACGCTTGTACTTTTACCATATCTTCTACTGGAATACCTTCTGTAATACAGATAATTACTTTGATACCTGCTTCTGCAGCTTCCATTACAGCGTCAGCAGCGAATGCTGGTGGAACGAAAATAATAGAAACGTCTGCTCCTGCTTGATCAACAGCATCTTTTACTGTGTTAAAAATTGGTAACCCTAAGTGAGTTTGTCCTCCTTTCCCTGGAGTTACACCACCTACTACTTGTGTTCCATATTCAATCATTTGCTCAGCATGAAAAGTTCCTTCTTTCCCTGTGAAACCTTGAACGATTATTTTTGAATCTTTGTTTACTAATACAGACATTGTGATTTTTAATTTACACAAATATAAAAGGAGTTTTGCATTTTAAAAAATATTCAATGTAAAAAATACACTAAATCTTTATTGGAACAGGACAAAAAAGGATAAGATATTTATCATAAAAAAAGCCGACCAAACGGTCGGCTATAAAATATTTTCTATAGATAATTTTATTTTCTCTTGTAATCGCGAACCATTATCTCTGTGACAGCCATTTTTTTATACAATCCTCGAGCCTCTTCAGCTGGATAACCAAAATATGTTTTTCCTCCTTCCAGAGATTTACTAACTCCTGCTTGTGCTAATAATACCGCTTTTGTACCGATTGTTACACCACTTGTAATCCCAACTTGTCCCCAAATAGAAACTTCGTCTTCTACATTTACACAACCAGCAATTCCAACTTGCGAAGCAATCAAACATTTTTTACCAATAATTGTATCGTGACCAATCTGAATTAAATTATCCATTATTGTTCCTTCACCAATAATTGTAGAAGCAGAAACTCCTCTATCTATCGTACAATTCGCACCAATTTCTACATTATTTTCGATGATAACATTTCCGACAGATTTTAAACGATCAAAACCTGTTTCACGGTTTTTGTAGTAAAATGCATCAGCTCCTAAAACTGTTCCCGAACGAATAATTACATTATCTCCGATAATTGCATAATCATTGATTGAAACATTAGAATGAATCACACAATTTTTTCCAATTTTGACATGATTTCCTATAAATGCGCCTGGCTGAATAATTGTTCCTTCACCTATTTCTGCAGAATCAGAAATTTGTTTTGTAGCAGCTTCAAACGCCATAAAATGTTGTCCAATTTTGACAAAATCACGGAAAGGATCATCAGAAATCAACAAAGCTTTTCCTTCTGGACAATCAACTTCTTTGTTAATCAAAACAATTGTTGCATTCGATTGTAGCGCTTTATCATAATATTTTGGATGATCAACAAAAACAATATCTCCCGCTTCTACACGGTGAATTTCATTGATTCCTTCTACTGGAAAATTTTCGTCTCCAATAAATTTCGCATCGATAATTGATGCTATATCTTTTAATTGATGTGTTTGTGGAAATTTCATCTTTCTCTCCTTTTAAAAAGTCTACAAATATAAAAATAAAAAAGCTGTCAAAAAATGACAGCTTTAATGATTTATGAATTGAATTTCATTATTTTTTCTTGAAAACCATTGTTTTAACATCATTTGCAAACAAAACTAATTTTCCGTCTACAATTTCGTATTTATTTACATTATTAAAACGCTCTCCAAAAGCATCAGAATCTACACCTTGACAAGCCATACGCGTTGTTGCGATGTTTTTTACTGTCAATGAATTGCCTACTGCTACATAAGCTCCTGTCAAATTATTACATCCATCATTACCTGAAACCTTGTTATTTTGGAATGTTAATGTAGGTTTTTGATTTGGGAAACGATCGTCTACTGATTTTGCACTTCTATCTTTACCAATAAATTCTTCTAATTCCCAAGAACCTGCTAAAGTACCAGGACGAACAAAAGTCATGATGACAATATCTCCTTGAATTAATAATAATTTATTATCTGAAATAGAGTATTTTAATTTTCCGTTTAATTTTGAACTGAAATTAGAATCTTCTACATTTTGACAAGCTTTCATCGTAGACATCATATTACCAAATGTAATTTCATTTCCAGAAATTGTAACTCCTCCATTCAAAGTGTTACAACCATCCGAAGCATTTAACATACTATTCGAAATAAAATTAAGGTAAGGAGTTCCCATTGGATAAGCTTCTGCAATAGAACCTGCCTTCATAAAATTGATTTGGCTCAACTCCCATTTTCCTAAAATAGAGTTGTTATTTGTGTTTTCAGTATTACCTATCACGTTATTAACAGTAGAACAAGATGTTAAGAATCCTGTTGCTAAAATTGCTGAAAAAGATATTTTTAAAATTATTGATTTCATAAAATTTAATTTCAAGTTTCAGTCTAATAAACGAATATCATACCAAATCTCAAAAATGTTAAAATACATTTCTACAAAGGTTTTGAAAAGATGAAGCCAAGTAAAGAATTTGTTTTAATTTTGAGAATTAATTTGTTTACATAATTCTCAAAAAATAATTCAATTTGATTTCTCAAAGAACGATAGATATAATTTTCGAAACAGCTCGTGTAGAAGAAGTTGTTGGTGATTTTGTTACCTTAAAACGTGCAGGTTCTAGCTTAAAAGGACTCTCGCCTTTTGGTAATGAAAAGACACCTTCTTTTGTTGTTTCGCCTGCCAAACAAATCTGGAAAGATTTTTCTTCTGGAAGAGGTGGAAATGTTGTGACTTTTTTGATGGAAGTTGAACAATTTACTTATCCAGAAGCGTTGCGATGGCTGGCAAAACGTTATAACATCGAGATTGAAGAAGATGGTGAATATACTTTTGAGCAACAACAAGAAGAAAAAGACCGAGAAAGTTTATATATCTTGACTGATTTTGCGAAGAAATTCTTCACTAATCAATTGCATAATTCGGAAGAAGGAAATTTAATTGGTCTGAGTTATTTCCGTGAACGTGGTTTCACCAAAGAAACTATCGATAAATTTGAACTTGGTTATTCGCCAAAACAATGGGATGCTTTTGCTGAATATGCTTTAAAAAATGGTTATTCGAAAGAATTAATTGAAGAAGCTGGTTTAGCAACTTTCAAAGAAGATAATAAGAAATATGATAAGTTTCGCGAACGTGTTATGTTTCCTATTTATAGTTTTTCTGGTAGAACATTAGGTTTTGGTGGACGAATTTTGCGAAATGATGCCAAAGCTGCTAAATATTTAAACTCTCCCGAAAATAAAATTTATCATAAAAGTAAAACGCTTTACGGATTATTTCAGGCAAAGCAACACATTACAAAAGCCGATCAATGTTTTTTGGTTGAAGGTTATACAGATGTTTTGTCTCTGCATCAAGCTGGAATACAAAATGTGGTGGCGAGTTCTGGAACAGCACTTACAAATGAGCAAATTCGTTTGATAAAACGTTTGACAGAGAACATCATTGTGATGTACGATGGCGATAATGCTGGTATCAAAGCTTCTTTCCGCGGAATTGATATGATTTTGGAACAAGAAATGAATGTCAAAATTCTATTGTTACCAGAGGGCGAAGATCCGGATTCGTTTGCGAAAAAACATTCGACAACAGAAATCGAAGCGTATATAAAAGAAAATGCCTCCGATTTCATTCGTTTTAAGGCAAATGTTTTGTTGGAAGATGCGAAGAATGATCCTATCAAAAAAGCGGAATTAATTAGAGAAATTGTCAAATCGATTTCACTTATTCCGAATATTATCAAGCAGGAGGTTTACATTGCAGAAACTTCTAAAATTATGGAAATTCGAGAAGAAGTTTTGTTCAAAGAATTGGCTCAATTGCAAAATTCTGGCGATAAATCGACTTCTTCGTCTTCTCATATTACCGATAATGCGCGAACTAAAAAACCTGCTATTTCGGTTGTTCCGTCTACAAAAGAAGTCATCAATGTTCAGCAAACTGTAGAAAATGAAATCATTAAGTTGATTATGCAATTTGGTGATTTAGAAGTTGATTTGAAGAACGAGAACAACGAGCTATATAAAACAACAGTTAACCAAGAAATCATTTCTCAATTTGATGAAAACGAGTTAAGTTTGAGTAATCCACTTTATCAATCTATTTTAGAAGAAGTGAAAGTTGGTTTGGGAAATGATGAATTGCGAACAGGAACTTATTTTTCTCGATTAACCAATCCAGAAATTGTACAGCTTGCTTCGGAAATGATGTTAGAAAAACATAGTTTAAGCGAAAACTGGACAGTAAAGCAAGGCATCAACATTAAGAAAAAAGAAGAATTTGTGCACAAAGATTTATTTGATGTTTTACTTCGCTTCAAAATTATTTACATAGATAATGTGATTAAAGAATTGATGCATCAAACAAAAAATCCTGAATTATCAATCGAAGAAACGAGTCAAATTCTTCAACAAATTATGCATTTTACTGGATTAAAAAATATCTTAAATCAACATCTTAATCGCGTCATTTAATTTAACATTTACTGATTAAAATCACAACTCACTGACTAATAAATATTTACATAAAAATTACAAATAGTTCTTAAAAATTTTAATAAGTGACTATATTTTTAACTTATTGTTAACAATTCTTTATAAAGCTACTAAACATAGACATTTAGGTCTCTTTTATTTTCTGAAAATCATTAGAAAAAACTATGCATGTACAAACAAAATCTATTATGCTTATTTTAGATAAAGATTCAGAAAGAACTAAAGAATGACAAAGAATATTTTAACATTATTAGTAATGCTGATGATTATCCCAATGGCTCAAGCTAAAGGAAAATCAAACTTTTCAATAGAAAATCCGTTACCAGTTACTATAACTAAAAATTTGAAACTTAATATAATCAATAAATTTTCAGATTTTAATAAAACAGATAACACTGCGATTTCGGAAATTGTTGAAAAAGCTGGAAAAAAAGTAAGTGGAATTGTATCATGGTATGCTGATAAATTTCACGGTAAAAAAACTTCTAGTGGCGAGTTATATAACAAAAATAACTTAACTGCAGCCCACAAAACTTTACCATTCGGTACAAAAGTCAAAGTAACCAATACAAATAACGGAAAATCTGTTGTTGTAAAAATAAACGATAGAGGACCACATACAAAATCTCGTTTATTGGATTTGAGTAAAGCAGCGTTTACTTCTATAGGTTCTATTAATTCGGGAACATTAAACGTAGAAATGGAAGTTGTAGAGTAAAACAATTTTTAGATATTAAAAAAGAAAAGGATTGAACAATGTTCAATCCTTTTCTTTTTTAATCATTATGATGTTTATGATGCCCTTTCTTTTTATAATAATTCCCATTATTTTTCTTTTGTTGACCTGGTGCATATCGTTTTGCAGATTTATAACCGTGTACTTTTTTGTGTTGACCTGGTGGTAAGCTACGATGGTCATCATATCTTACTTCGTACTTCGGATATTTCTTATACTTCTTTTTGTGTTTATGCTGATGCTCTAATCCATATATAGTTGAGAACCATCACACGATACCAAAAATAAAGCAGCGAGGGCAAAAAACGCAATCAAGTTAATTTTTTTTAATACTATTAGTTTCATAATCATATTCATTATATTCACTTTGGGATAATACAATAACCTTACCAAAAAAGACTTTACAATATTTTAATGAATATACTGATTGGAATAGTATTTGAGAATCAATAATTAAACTATTAAAATTATGAAAGAAAAAATCCAATACCGCTACAAAACAACGAACGAAGCTTTAGACGAACTAAAAGAAAATGGTTTTACTATTGACTATAATATCGAAAAAAATCAATTAAAACAAGCCCCTGAAATCTTTGATATCGTATGCATTTATCGTTACGAAGGAATGTCTGATCCTGATGACGAATCTTCTGTTTATGGTATAATCAATAATCAAAACGGAGACAAAGGTGTTTACGTGGTTGGAAATCTATCAACAGATGACGATGTCGATCATTTCTTGGTTGATTTGGAAATAAAACGTAGAACAATTCAAGAATAAGAATATTACAATTATTAATCAAATAAAAAAGCTCGATGCAAATGCATCGAGCTTTTTAGATTTTATAACATCTTTCTAATTAGAAAGGATATTCATAAATTTTTGATTCGTGGAAGTAAGGGTGACCTTTTGCTTCTAAGTTTAATTTAGAAACTGCATTCATAACTACGAATGTAAATAATCCTCCGATTCCAACTAATGCTCCAATTTCCATTAAACCAAAGTTGTGGAATGGTCCAACAGCTGCTGGCATAATTTGGTTGTAGAAATCCCAGTAGTGTCCAAAGATGATAACGAATCCCATCGCGAAAACGATTTGATAACGACGTTTCATGCTTGAAGAAATTAAAATCAAGAATGGAGCTACTAAGTTAATGATCAACATCCAAAAATATAATGGGTATTGCGCCATACGTTGTTGGAAGTATTGAGCTTCCTCAGGAATATTGGCGTACCATTGTAACATGAATTGACAGAACCATAAGTATGACCACAATAATGAGAAACCAAACATGTATTTTGTTAAATCATGTAAGTGATTATCATTGAATAATGGTAAAGCGTTCTTTCTTTTTAAGTAGATAGAAATAATTGCCATAATAGAAACCGCAGAAACTAAGTATGAAACCATTCCGTACCACATAAATAATGAAGAGAACCAGTGTGGATCTAAAGACATCACGAAATCCCAAGCAAATGCTGCAGAACAAATTGCGAAAATCACTAAGTAAATTACTGATTTTTTGTACAATTGAGCGTACACTTTTAAGTCTCCGTTTGTCTCATCTAATTTACGTGTTGCGTTTTTAATTACTGGTAACATTAAAGATAATACTACTAAGTAAATAACACAACGTACTAACCAGAAGTTAGGGCTTAACCAAAGTTGAGCTTTGTTCGCCATGAAGATATCATACTTCTCGCTATCAGGATTTATTAAATCAGCATCCATCCAGTGGAATAAGTGATTCATATGAAAATAAGATCCTAAAACGATGATAGCTACAAGTACAGAACCAACTGGTAAAAATGACGCGATAGCCTCCATAACACGAGATACTACCATAGACCAACCAGCGTTAGCTACGAATTGAATACATAAGAAAAACAAAGCAGATGCTGCAATACCAAACGATAAATAAGCTGGTACATAGAAAGCAGCCCAAGGTCTGTTTTTCAATAAATTTGTCAAATGCTCCATGTGTCCAGCATGATCTGTATTCATAGATGCATAAGAATCTGAAATGTAGTCACCAAAAAATTGAGTTGGGTGAGCTTCAATCAAACCGTTAATATATTCAGTTGAATTAGCAACATCTTGTTGATGTAAGAAAAATCCTATCCCGTAAAGTACAACACCTATAACAGCTAAGATAAGTGATGCATTTTTTAATCTTGGGGAAAATGTATATTGCATAATAATTAACTTATTTTATTATTTATTAGTTGCTGTTTCAGTTTCTGTTGTAGGTTTTGCTTCAGCAGTTGCTTCTCCGGCTGGAGCAGCGGCAGCTGTCGTAGCACCTTTCAAACTCATTACATATTCAGCAACTCTCCAACGGTCTGCAGGAGTCAATTGAGATGCGTAAGAACCCATCGCATTTTTTCCGTACATAATTACATGATAAACAGAACCTACTGTAACATCTCTTTCGCTATAATTAGGAACACCTGAATAAGCTTTAGATTTTACAATTGAACCTTGTCCATCACCAGCTTCACCGTGACAAACTGCACAATTTTGTCCAAACAATAACTTACCTCTTTCTAAGTCTGCAGCTTTGTTAGCCGCATTCAAAGGAGAAACAGTTACTGCTTTTGCTTGTGCATAACCAGCGTTATTGTTTTTGAAAGTCCATGGTAAAATATCACCATCTGTTCTTGCAACAGCACCTTCTACAGATTCTAATGCAGACATATTATGATTTTTACTTAATACAGGAACTTCAGAGTTTTCTTCGTCATGAGGGTAACCAAAAGTTGCCTTTTCATAAGGATCATATGCCGTAGGATAATACATATCTGGCATATATACGATACTTGCGTGACGTTTTTTATCAGAACAAGAAGTGATAATAATACTTCCTAATCCTATAAGTAATGCTATCTTTTTCATTATGCTTCTTGTACTAAATTGTTAACACTTGGTTCTACGACTACATCACCTTTTACAGTTACTTCTTCAGCACCAGTTTCTACAAATACATTTTTGATTTTCTCAACATCAGCTGTTCTGATTTCGATTAAGAATTTATCATCTGTTGTACGTGGATCTGGGTTTTTAGCTTTAGCACCTGGGTACATTTTGTTACGCACTAAGTATGTTAATGACATAAAGTGCGCTGCACAGAATACTGTCAACTCGAACATAATAGGAACGAAAGCTGGCATATTCTCACCCCAAGAAAAAGATGGTTTCCCTCCAATATCTTGAGCCCAGTCATGGTTCATAATAAACCATGTCATCAAAGATGCTAACGTTGTACCAAATGCACCGTAGAAGAAAGCAAGGTCAGAAATACGAGTTTTCTTTAATCCTAAGGCTTTATCTAAACCGTGTACAGGGAAAGGTGTATATACTTCATCTATCGTAATACCTTGTTTACGAATAGATTTTACTGCTTTTAATAAATCATCATCGTCTCCGTAAAGACCATAAACGATTTTAGTGTTCGTGATGCTCATCTTCAGTATGATGTTTTTTATAGCTTTCGCCTGATGATTTCAAAATAGTTTTTAATTCAGATTGTGAAATAACTGGGAATGTACGTGCGTACAATAAGTATAACACAGAAAAGAATCCCATAGTACCTAAGAAGATACCTACGTCTACCCATGAAGGCATAAACATTGTCCAGCTCGATGGTAAATAGTCACGAGATAAGTTGATAACGATAATATCAAAACGCTCGAACCACATACCGATGTTAACTACGATAGAGATAACGAATGTCCAGAAGAAGTTTCTTCTGATTGGACGAATCCATAATAATCCTGGTACTAAAACGTTACAGATAATTAACGCCCAGAATGCCCACCAATAAGGTCCTGTTGCTGCTCCTGGAGAGAAGTATGTAAAGTCTTCGTAACGAGATCCTGAATACCAAGCGATCCATAACTCTGTTAAGTATGCTACTGCAACCATACCACCTGTTACAACGATTACAATGTTCATGTACTCGATGTGTTTACGTGTGATATAATCTTCGTAGTGTAAAACTTTACGCATTACACTTAATAATGTTTGTACCATCGCGAAACCAGAGAAAATAGCTCCAGCAACGAAATATGGAGGATATACTGTTGAGTGCCATCCTTTGATTACCGACGTTGCGAAGTCAAAAGATACAATCGTGTGTACCGAGAATACTAACGGTGTACATAAACCAGCTAATACCAAAGATAACTCTTCGAAACGTTGCCAGTGTTTTGCTCCACCACCCCATCCGAATGATAAGATTCCGTAGATTTTCTTAGCGAATGGTTTTGTTGCACGGTCACGTACCATAGCGAAGTCAGGAATTAATCCCATCAACCAGAAAACTGTTGATACAGAGAAATACGTAGAAATCGCGAATACGTCCCATAATAATGGTGAGTTAAAGTTAGGCCATAAAGATCCAAATTGGTTAGGAATTGGGAATACCCAGTACATTAACCATGGACGACCCATGTGAATTACAGGGAATAACGCTGCCTGTACAACGGCGAAGATTGTCATGGCTTCCGCAGAACGGTTAACCGACATTCTCCATTTTTGACGGAATAATAATAAAACGGCTGAGATTAACGTACCAGCGTGACCGATACCTACCCACCATACGAAGTTGGTGATATCCCAACCCCAGTTAATCGTTCTATTCAATCCCCATACACCAATACCAGTTCCTACTGTATAAGCAATTGCTCCAACACCAAAGATGAATGCAACCATTGCTATACTGAAACATGTCCACCACAATTTACTTGCTGGCGTCTCAATTGGACGAGCAATGTCTACTGTGATATCGTGGTAGGTTTTATGTCCTAAAATAAGGGGTTCTCTTACCTGTGATTCGTAATGTGACATATTTGTTTACCTTATTAATTCTTTACTAATTTAATTAAGCTTGTTCTTTTCTGTTTCTAACTTTTACTTGATAGATAACGTTTGGTTTTGTACCAATTTCTTCTAATAAAACATAAGAACGTTTATCTTTCGATGCTGCTCTTACTTCAGATTTATCATCATTGATATCACCAAATTTCATCGCACCTGTTCCACAAGCAGCAGCACAAGCAGCAGCAGCCATAAACTCTTCGTCTTTAACTACTCTGTTCTCTTTCTTAGCTTTTAAGATTGCAGCTTGAGTTTGTTGGATACAGAATGAACATTTCTCAATTACTCCTCGTGTACGTACAACAACATCTGGGTTAAGTACCATACGACCTAAATCATTGTTCATGTGGAAGTCGTATTTATCATTGTTCGCCCAGTTAAACCAGTTGAAACGACGTACTTTATAAGGACAGTTATTTGCACAATAACGAGTACCAACACAACGGTTATAAGCCATCATGTTTTGACCTTGACGACCATGAGATGTTGCACCTACTGGACACACAGTCTCACAAGGAGCGTGGTTACAGTGTTGACACATTAATGGTTGGAAAATCACATCTGGATTTTCAGCCTCTGGCTTAATTAAACGTGTATATTGTTGTGGCTCGTTATCTGGATCTAATTCTAACGCTACTTTCTGAGTTAAACGTCCATTAGGATCGTTATAAGTTACATCAGAGTAGTAACGGTCGATTCTTAACCAATACATATCTCTCGACATACGCATTTGCTCTTTACCAACAGTTGGCACGTTGTTTTCTGCTTGACAAGCAATTACACACGCTCCACATCCTGTACAAGAGTTCATATCAATTGTTAAATTGAAGTGAGGCCCTGTAGAACGATCAAAACTAGCCCATAAATCTACTTCACCTACTGGAGAATCTCCTCTCCATGTTGGCATCTTCGCAACTGGATTCCATTCTTGACGATCTGTGTTGATGAAATCTGCTAAAGAAACTTCTCTTGCGATTTCGTAACGTCCCATCAATGTTGGTTGTTGTTGCATGTTAGCAAATTCGTGTTTATCTGAACGAGAAGATTTTTCGATCTTAACGTTAGATGCACCTACATTACCAGTGTATAATGCGAAAGCGTTAACCCCTACATTATTTGCAACTTTACCAGCTTTTGTACGACCGTAACCGAAAGCTAAACCTACAGTTCCGATTGCTTGACCTGGTTGGATGAATACTGGAACATTTTCTAAAACTACTCCATTAACAGTTAAGTTTACATACTCACCGTCAAATTGCATTCTTCCGTTTGTAACGTTGTAGTTATCTTGAATTTTGATTCCTAATTTTTCCGCATCATTTGGATTAACTGTTAAATAGTTATCCCAAGAGTTACGTGTAATTGGATCTGGTAATTCTTGTAACCAAGGATTGTTTGCTTGTGTACCATCTCCTAAACCAGCTTTAGAATAGAATTGAATCTCCCATTCTGTCGCTTTACCAGCAGCTAATTTTGTAGCAGCAGCTGCAGCAACACCAGTGTTAGCAGTAAATGTAGAAGTTTCAGTCGCTTCATTATAACCATTGTATAATGCTTTGTTGAAATCTACACCTAATTTTGGTAAAATAGCTGATTCCCAGTTTTGTTTTACATATAAGTAATATGGAGAAACTTTTTGTCTAGTTGCAGAAACCGCCATCACCATAATTGGATCATTTGGATCTTCTACTTCTGTTACTTTAGTTACTCCTGTCATCCATGCGATTAATGAATCTTGGAATTGACGAGAATCAAATACACGTGGAATTGTTGGTTGTTGTAATGAATAAACACCTGTTAATGGGTTGAAATCATTCCAAGACTCTAAACCGTGAGTAACTGGAGCAATAACGTCCATTACTGATGCAGTTTCGTCTAATTTTTCAACTAAACCAACTTTAAGTCCAATGTTTTTGAAAGCTGCTTCAATTTCTTTTGCATTTTTAGCATTGTAAATTGGATTTGTTTGGAAGTTTAATAAAACTCCAACTTGTCCAGCTTTAGCTTCTGCAACAAATTGATTAAATACAGCGTCGTTAGACTCTTTTAATAAAACAGCTTTATCAGAAACTGCAGCTGATCCTAACAATTGGTTAATTGCGTATGCAATTGCGTATGCTTCTTTCGAACCATCAGCCATAACAACCGCTTTAGAACCTTTTGCTGTTAATTCAGCAGCAATAGCTAATGCTTCTTTAGATGAAGCTGAACCACCTGCTAATTTATTATAAACTTCAGCCAATACTTTTTCAGTATCAGTTGGTTTTAATGGATAACGTGTATCAGCATTTGCTCCTGTTAAAGATAAAACAGATTCTACTTGGATGTGACGCATCATTTTTGCTCCTGGTTTACGAGCAATACCATAATCACCTTCCATTCCACCACCATTATAATCACCTAAGAAATCTGCGTTGAAAGAAACAACTAATTCAGCATTCTTAAGATCGTAGAATGGCAATTCTCTTTTTCCATAAACTTCTTGCGCTGCGTCTAATGCATTCGTAGAAGAAATTGCATCATAAACAACGTGTTGAGTTGTTGGATATTTTGTTGCAAACTCAGCAATCAACTTTTTAGTTGTTGGTGAAGGTAAAGATGAAGTTAAAATAACTACTTTTTTCCCTCCTACTGATGCTAATGCTTTTGTTACACGGGCATCAAGCTCTTTCCAAGATGTTGCTTTGAAGTTTTCACCTGCGTTTGTTAAAGGTGATTTTATTTTATCAGAATCGTATAATGATAATACAGATGCCTGAACACGTGCATTTGTAGAACCATAATATTTTGCGCCTTTGTTTGCATCAATTCTAATAGGACGACCTTCTCTTGTACGTACTAATACGTTCGCGTAATCGTATCCATCAAAAATTGTAGATGCATAATAAGTAGGTACACCAGGCATAATGTTTTCTGGTTTCACTACATAAGGAACAGATTTTACGATTGGAGCTTCACAGGCTGCTAAAGTAACAGCAGCTGTACTGAACCCTAAAATCTTCAAAAAGTCACGTCGTGAAGTTTGACTATTCTCCATGGCGTTATCATTCCCTAAGAAATTATCTACAGGAATTTCTTCTGCAAATTCGTTGGTAGTTAACTTTTCATTTAATGTATTGTCAGTTAACTCCTCAAAACTTTTCCAGTAATTTTTCTTCGAAGCCATTTATACTCCTCTCTTTTTTATATTAATAATGACATTTACCACACTCTAAACCTCCGATAGCATCAACTGTAATCTTAGTTGCGTCACCGTACTGTTTTTTCAGTTTTTCGTGTAGTTCTGCGTAATATTCTTTGTTATACTCGTTGTCCATATCTACCTCAGTAGTTCTGTGACACTCGATACACCATCCCATTGTGAAATCATTCGCCATTTTCACTTCGTTCATTTCATCAACACGTCCGTGACATGCAAAACAAACTTGGTCTCCTGATCCAATGTTCAATTCTTTAGCATTTGGAATAGTTCCATCTTTAATCGCTTTCTTAATCGCTTTCTCTCCAGCTACAACGTGTTGTGCGTGGCTAAAGAATACGAAATCTGGCATATTGTGGATACGTACCCATTCGATTGGTTTTTGTGGACCATCGTATTTGTTCGTTTCTGGATTCCATCCAATCGCTTTATACATTTTTTGGATTTCTCCTGTATAGAAATTCTTAACTGCTTCCTCATCAGCGAATTTACCAGAAGTGATTAATTCTTCTTCGAAGTAATCTCCTTTGTATTCTTTGATTGTTTTGTGACAGTTCATACATACGTTTGGTGAAGGAATTCCAGACACTTTACCGTATTTAGCAGAACTGTGACAGTACTGACAGTCAATCCCCTGAACACCTGCGTGTACTTTGTGAGAGAAATAAATTGGTTGTTCCGGTTCATAACCTTTATCAACACCAATTCCCATTAATCCCCAATAAACATTATACAATGCAAAGAATGCTAATACAGCAATTGCAACTGTTCCAACTTTTTGGTATTTCTGAAAGAATTCAGCAAAAGAAAAAGCTACTCTTTCAGTTTCTGCATTTAATTCCTCTGTAGCTGTCGCTTTAACTAATGCATTAACGCGAACCAAGATCCACAATAATAATACCGCTAAAACAACAAAACCTACTGCAATTACTCCTGAATTAGCTCCACCTCCTTGTGCAGCCTCAGCAGCTTTTTTCGCAGCGGCTTCTTTCTTTTTCGCAGCTTTAGCTTCTTCAAAAGCCTTAACTCCTGCATCAGGATCAGCTGTATATGCTAAAATATTATCAATATCACCTTCTGATAAGTTAGGGAAAGCTAACATTTCAGTGTTATTGTAATCAGCATAAATTTTGTTTGCATACGCATCTCCTGATTCACGCAAAGCTTTGTTGTCCTTAATCCAAGCGTGTAACCACTCTTTTCCAAGTCCAGCTTCTTCTTGTACGCGTTTCTCAACATTACGTAATTCCGGCCCAATTAATTTACCATCAATCTGGTGACATGCAGTACAGTTGGCTTCGAATAATTCGTAACCTTTACCTGCATCTTGGGCATTTGCTAGGGAGAACGTCGATAGTATTATCGCGCAGCTCCATAAACGTATTCTTTTTAGAAATCTTGCCTTCATTTACTTAAATAATCTCAGTTCGTTGTTTCTTTTAACTCGTTTTTATTTGAACACTTAACTAACAGCAAAAATAGCTTCAATACTTAATAAAATCATAAAGTTTACATACTGAACTTTGTCATTGAGCTTAATTTAAAACGTTTCTAAATTAATTGTTAAAAAATATCACTGTATAAATATTATCTATTTGATTTGATAGAAAAGATTTAGAACAAGAAAAATTGCTATTTAACATAATTTAAAAAAAATAATCATTATTATTTTTATTATAATCAGCCAATCAATTTTATAGTTTTATCATCATTAATTAGTATTCACAAAAAAAATTGGAACAATATTCGTTGTAAGAAAATAAAAGTCTATAAAATTTAATAACTTAATTCTAAAAAGTATATTTGCACAAATTAATTTCATCCTATGAAAAAATTTATCTTTTTATTCCTTATTACTTTTTCTTCTTGCGTTTTTGCTCAAGATAAAATTGATACCGTTCAAATTATCAACAATGGTACATTGAATATGGAAATTGATAGCCGAATAAATACTGTATTAAAAGCAAAAGAAGACGCTGTTTGTAGTTATACCACTACTGTAAAGAAACCGACAGAGAAAAAACCAGTTATACAATCTAATGATCCTTGCGCAGGCACACCACAAGTGAATGGTTTCAAAATTCAGATTTATTATTCGAAAGATAGAAAAGATGCAGAGAAGGTAAGAAATGAATTTGCGCGTTCCTATCCAGACTTATCATCACAAACAGCTTATTTTTCACCAGATTATCGCGTTTTAGTTGGAGATTATTTTACAAGAGCTTCAGCTACGAAAGATATTCGTCGTTTGAAATCAAAATATAATAGTGCATTTTCTATTCCGTTCAAGGTTTTATGTAGAAAAGCAAAATAATATTATTTTATAAAAAGGAAAATGTATCCTTATCACAACAAAATAAAACAACGAATAAAGAATGGTGAATTAATTTCGTTTGAATTTGTAGAAAAATATAAAAATATTTCTCCATGTTTAGTTTTATTTTTCAAAACAGAACCTTTTATACGACCTATTCGCGAGCATCGTTTTTCTGAATATAGACAATTACTAAAAATAGAAAACGATTAACTTCTTTTACAGATTTAAAATTTATTCGAAAACATAAAAAAAGCGTTATCAATAATCTTGGTAACGCTTTTTTATTTTTTAATGGTAATATTTAGTAGTCGATTCATAAGTTAAAATTTAGTTTTTGAGAATAACTCCTCTTCCTTCTATTTCTAACTGAATTAAAATCGATGCTAAATTAGTTTGTACAAATCCTAAATTACCTGCAACTAAAACACCTTTTTCTCCAGTCGAAATTTTCTCGATTCCATAAACACTCGATTCATCTTCGGGGCTCGAATTCCCTTCATAACGATAGATGTAAATAATTCTAAAATCGTGCGGATGATCAATCAAATCACTTTCTAATAAATTAAAATCTTCTTGATATCCTTTTTCAGCAAGTTTACGTAACGCAACACTTGACGTTTCATAATTAAATTGCCTTCTTTCAAACATAAAATTTACTTTTACTTGGTTAATACTTATAAATCTAATCAATTAATAAACAGAAAGTTGTTAAACATTCGTTAAGTATTTAAGTGCATAAAAAAATTAACATACTTAATGACTTATTGTATTCAAAATAAGTTCTTATTTTTGACAAAAAGATACAATGATTTTAGAAAAATTAAACCAAAACGAAGCTAATTTTGCTGATGTTATTGCGCATATTGAAGAAAATTATCTTTATACAGCTTCTGCTTTTGTAAATGGAAATCAGGAAAATGCTGTGGATCAAAATCAAGGAAGTGCGAAGGTTTTTGCTTTTGCAAAATTGAATAATTTCTCTGAAGATGATACCTTAAAATTATTTGCAGAACATTATCAAGCTGTATTAGATTCGCCAGAAGGAACTGATCACAATAATATTCGTCAATTTATGCAAAACGGATGGAAAGGTGTGACATTTGAAAACGAAGTGTTGACAAAAAAATAAACTCAAAAAAAAAACGTCTTACAAAATGTAAGACGTTTTTAATTCAACTAAAAAGGAGCCATAAAACTAATCGTATAATGATCGATGGTTTTTCCCTTCAAATCTTTTAATTCTAAAATAACTGGAACTTTGTAAGATTTCAGTTCTCTTTTAGGAATTTTAATATCTATTAAACCTTGCTTTAATTTTCCTTCATCTATTTGTATATATTGATTTGGTTCTACTAACAAAACAGTTTTTCCACCTTTAAAACCATTTACATTTACAACTAATTTGTACGTTTCATTCGTTTTATTCATCAAACTATATTGCATCGTATTAATAATATAATCACCTTCTACAACATAATCTTTTCCTGGAACTTGTAAAAATTTTACCTCGACATCACTTCTATTCGACATAAAAATCGTCATAGCAGAAATCATCGCAACCAAAACTAACGTAAACGTGACTAATCTTGCAGTTATTTTGAATGATTTTCCTTGTTCAATATTTTCTTCGGAAGCATATTTTATTAATCCTGTTGGCAAATTAATCTTCGTCATAATATCATCGCAAGCATCCATACAAGCTGTACAATTGATACATTCTAACTGAGAACCATTTCTGATATCGATTCCCGTAGGACAAACCGCCACACATTGACCACAATCGATACAATCTCCTTTTCCTGCAGCAACACGATCTTCACCTTTTCTGAATTTTGAACGTCCATTTGTGCTTTCACCACGTTTAAAATCATACGAAACTTGAATCGTTTTTTTGTCAATCAAAACACCTTGAAATCTTCCGTAAGGACATACCAACGTACAAACCTGCTCACGAAACCAAGCGAAAACAAAATAGAAAAAAATACTAAAAATAAATGTTCCCAATAATAAACCTCCATGCTCTGATGGACCTTCGGTAATTACTTTGATCAATTCATCCATTCCGATGATATATGCCAAAAATATATTCGAAAAGAAAAACGAAATAATGTAAAATATCGTCCACTTTCCTCCTCTTTTCAAAATTTTTTCTTCGTTCCAATCTTGTTTATCCAAACGAATTTGTTTGCTTCTATCACCTTCTATCCAATACTCAATTTTACGAAAAACACTTTCCATAAAAATTGTTTGCGGACATAACCATCCACAAAACAATCGTCCATAAACAGTCGTAAATAATATAATAAAAACCACACTTACAATCATCCCGAAAGCAAGTAAGAAAAAATCTGTTGTAAAAAATGGATAACCAAAAAGAATGAAATTCGTATTGAACACATCAAATTTGAAAATAGGATTTCCATTTGGTAATTTTATAAAGGGTAACCCAACTAATAAAAGCAATAGAACTGAGGAAACAATTGTTCGATAATTAGTGTATCTCCCAGAAGGTTTCTTCGCATACACCCATTTTCGAGTTCCTTTTTTATCCATTGTTGCGACTTCTGTTCTGAATTGCTCATTCTCTTTTTCAAAACCAAGTTGCGTTGAATCTTGTTTTATATCACTCATATACCTTCTACTTAATATCTATGCAAATTTACCGTTACAATCAGGTTAGAGCTTGGCACTATTTATGGTATTTATGGTAATATTTACGGATTGATATAAATCATTAATTTATAAATATTTACCAAATAAAAACATAAACCACCTATTATGAAAAACTTACTAAAGCTACTAGTATTTTCTATTTGTATTTGTATTTGTATTTGTACTTTTTTACAAAAAATATACACAATAAAAATGTGACTCAGTTCGCAATTTATCCAAGATGTGAAGAAAAAACAGATAATTACGTAGAATGTTTTAACATGAAATTGAGTCATGATGTTGAAGAAAGATTATCCAAAATAAAACCTGCTTTAGTAGACGGAAATCCTGTAAAAGTTAGTTTTAATATTCCAGTAAAATACAATTTAAAGTAACTACGAATAATATTGTTTTCTAAATTGTTCTGGCGTAAACTCTGTGTATTTTTTGAAGAATTTCACAAAATATGATGCATCTTGAAAATTGAGTAAATACGCAATTTCTGTCACAGAAATTTCTTTGTTTACCAACAAACGTTTTGCTTCTAAAACAATGCGACTTCTTATTAATTCACCTGCCGAAGTAGCTAACACATCTTTGCAAAGTGCATTCAAATGATTAGGAGTAATGTACAACAATTCGGCATATTCTTTTGGTAATTTTTTGCTCTTGAAATTTTGCTCGATAAGCGTCTGAAAATTATCCAACAACACCGATTGATAATCGCTTGTTTTGATATTTACGCCTTCCAAACTTCGTTCAATATCAATAAATAAATTCATCAAATGGAAACCAATTTTTAAATTCGAGAATTGATTATTTTTTTGATTTTCATTTATCATTTCTTCAAAATAACTTGCAATTTTTTCTTGTAAATCTGGCGAAATTTCAACCACATGATCTTTCACCAAAATAGATTATAAAAATCTAAATTTCTGTAAAATGGAAGAATTAATCCCAATCCAATCAAAAAAATTATCGAAAAAATTCACTACAAACCCATCATATTTTTCCTTAAAATACCATTGGTGTACTTGTCCAGGTTTCATAAAATACATTGTTCCAGATTTAGCCTCAAACTTTTCAAAATCGATCAAATGTTCACCACTACCTTCTGTAAAATAGACCAAATGGTAATAATTATGACTGTGAACTTCCTGCAAATGAGGATTACTATCAACATAACCTCTAAAATGATCGATGGAAAACAACTCATTGCTATTTTTTTCGGTATTCAGATTACAGATATCGTATGTTGGGAAAAGTTTTTTGGTCATTTTGAAACAAATTATCAAGTGTAAAAATAAAGAATATTTAAAAGGAAAAGTTTAACTTTAAACAATAGAACATCAAAAATGGAATTTAAAGAGAAAAAAATTGTCTTACTTTCTTTGGATGGAGGCGGAATTAGAGGAATTATATCTTGTGTCATTTTAAAATACATCGAAGATAAATTAAAGAAAATTCATGACGAAAATGCCAAAATAGGCGATTATGTCGATTTTATTGCAGGTACAAGTACTGGCGCTTTAATCGCTTCTTTGTTATTATCTCCTTCTACCGAAAATCCAAAAAGAGCAAAACACTCGATCACAGATGCACTGAATATTTATTTAGGTGAAGGGAAAAATATCTTCTCAAAAACATTTTGGACAATTCTCAATAATCCGTTGAGTGTGCTAAAAGATAATTTACCAACACTTGTATTGGAAGAGCAATTAAAAATCGTTTTTGGAGATACAGAGTTAAAAGATTTGATTCGTCCTTGCGCGATAGTTTCTTATGATACTGAGCATCAAAAACCAAAAATTTTCAATTCGATTGATGGAATCTCTCCTTTCCGAAATTTCTATGTAAAAGATATTTGCCGTGCTTCATCAGCTGCGCCAACTTATTTTGAACCTGCAAAAATAAAATCATTCGCTGATCAAGAATTTAGTTGCATTGATGGTGGTGTTTTTGCAAACAATCCAACTTTTGTTGGCTTTATCGAAACGCAAAAAATAAATTTTAATAAATATTTCAAAGATGAATTAAAATATAATGGAACAGCACCTTTACAAGAATTTATTATCATTTCTCTCGGAAATGGTTCACGTGCAAAATCATATAAACACGAACATTTAACAGGAATTTCAAAATCGAAATGGGTAGATCCTTTGGTAGACATTTTTATTTCGACTGGCGTTGATATGGTCGATCAGGAAATGAGAAGCATGTTCGCTTTATTGAAGCCAAAATATCAACAAAATTATTATCGATTTAATCCTGAAATTCCAGAATCTGCATTGGATTTAGGAAATGTTTCCAACAGCAACATTAAAACATTATTGGACGTTGCCAATGATTATGTCGCAAAACACAAAGAACATTTGGATGAAGTCGTTCAAAAATTAATTTTCAATCAAATTGAAATCTCATAAAAAAAGGCTTTGAGTAAAATTTCAAAGCCTTTTGTAATTTCTATTTATTTCGAACATAAACAAATATTTCTTGTTCTCTATTCAATCCTCTATTATCCACAATACTTTCTAAACACGCATGACAATCTGTTACAATTCCCTCTCCATTGTAATTCGTGTAACTCCCATTCTCTAGCGCAACAACATGTGGTTTCAACAAATCTGCATTCAGTTTTTTGCGTTCTCCAATCAAGGTGTACACATATTCACGTCCAGTTTCGTCAGTAAAATTATCTACTTTATAAATTTGATCCAATTCTCTTTCGTGATCAATTATAACAAATAAGTAGTCTTTGTGGCTATCTTTTTCAAAAAAAATTCTTCTCATAGCTTCAATTGTTTGACTCAAATTTAATAAAAGAATATTGGTTTTACCAATGAAAATTAAAAAGTTTTAAGAGAATTTTAAAATATTATCAATTTCAAAACAGATAATATTTTACTTTTACATTAGCCAAAACACAAAAATGAAAACTCTTCTAAAAATCTTGACTTTAGGATTAATTTGCCTTATTTGTCAACCAATTTTTGCGCAAAAAAACGCGAAATTAAAACATGACTTCGAAAAAATTATCCTTTCAAAACATTCATTTCCTTTTAATGGAGTTGTGATTGTTTCCAAAAATGGTAAAACGATGTATGAAAAAGTACATTTCTGGTATTATCCTTGTAGGAAATTTGTATCTTGAATCCAACTAAAACGAATAAAATCTAACCAATTGGAATTCAATACAAAAAAAATACTCAAATATTTCTCTCTTACGCTTTTATCAATAATTTTATTGCTGACCATTGCAATTTTTAGTTTACAGTTTCCTGCTGTACAAAATTTTGTAAAAAATAAATTAGTTAATTACCTCGAAAATAAAATACATACAAAAGTTCAATTAGATCGTATTTATATCGATTTTCCAAACAGTTTGGTCATGGAAAATCTTTTTTTACAAGGACAAGATGTCGACACACTTTTATCGGTCAAAAAATTTGACGTTGGTTTAGATATTTGGCAATTGACCAAAAGTAAAGCCGATATAAAATCTATTGATTTAAATGGTGTTCACGCGAATGTTATTCGTAAACCAGATGGAAAATTCAATTTCAATTATATTATCAATGCTTTTGCAACAGACGAAAAAGACGAAAGTCCTTCAAAGCCATTTATCATTTCGTTAGATAAAATAAAACTGAATGATATTAATGTTTCCTTCAATGATCAGCAAGCGGCAAATAACATCAAAGTTTATCTAAATTCATTTGATACGCGTGTCAAAAAATTCGATTTAGAGCAAAATTCGTATGGAATTGGCGATTTCAATTTGGATGGTTTAAAACTAAAATTGAAACAAGATATTGTAAAAGAAGTTGCGAAAAAAGTAGAAGAAAAAGTAGATTCTTTGAATGATCAAAAGCCAATGAAAATTGAATTGAACGGAATTAATTTAACCAATTTTGAAGTAGATTATGGTGATGATATTTCTGGAATGTTTGCTAAAGTCAAATTCAAAGATTTCAAAACGCGTGTTAAAAAACTTGATTTACAACAAAATTCTTATGCGGTTGATGATATTTTAGTGAATGGTTTGTTGGTTGATTTTGATCAAAAAATGGTTAATAAAATCAAAGAAAATAATGTTGATAAAATTGATCCAAAATCTAAGCAAAACCCTCTTCAAATTGCATTAAACAAAATTAATTTGAATGATATAAAAGTCAATTATGGTGATGAAAACTCTAAGACTTTTGCCAAAATTAACTTAAACGAATTCGAAACGTAAATCAATAAACTTGATCTTGAAAATTCAATTTTCGACATCGAAAATATTTTGTTGAAAGACGCTGATATCGAAGCGAATTTATTCCTTTCTTCGAACAATTCTACTTCCACTTCATCTACTTCTTCAACCCCAATGAATTTGGTTTTGAACGAAACGAAATTTGAAAATGTAAAAGTAAAATACAACAATACTGCAGAACGTCGAACAGCACAAGGAATGGATTTTAATCATTTGGATTTTTCTAAATTAAATCTTGATTTGCGCGATTTCGAAATGAAAAATAGCACATTTGCTGGACAAGTAAAAAGTGCAGAAATAAAGGAATCAAGAGGTTTGAATATTCAGAAATTGACAACAAATTTCTTGTACGCAGATACACAAGCGTATCTGAAAAACCTTTATTTACAAACACCAAGAACTATTCTTCGTGACGAAGTTATTTTGCACTACAATACAATTAATGAGTTAACTTCTCATCCAGAAAATGTTCTAGTCAATGCGAATATCAAAAACTCAAAAATTGGTTTTGCAGATATTCTAAATCTTGCACCAACGCTTAGAAATACAATGCCTTTCGATAAATATCCAAACGCCATTCTAAGTGTTAACACCAATGTAAAAGGAAAAGTAAACGATTTATTGATTAATAATTTACAAGTTTCTGGTTTAGATGATTTGCAACTTTCGGCTTCTGGAAGAGTGAAAAATGCGATGAATCCGAAGAATTTATTTTATGATTTAAACATCAAAAACTTTTCGACATCATCAAAAACGATTTATAATTTAGTTCCGAAAAATACTATTCCAAATAACATTAGAATTCCTTCAAAGCTTTCTGTCAAAGGAAAAGCGAAAGGAACAACCGAAATTATCAATACACAATTGGCAATAAATTCTACGTTGGGAAATGCTAAAATTGATGCAATTGTGAACATGCTGAGAAAGGATGCTGAGAAATATAATGTCAAAGCAGATCTACAAAATTTGGATATTGGAACACTTGTTAGCAACAAGGATTTAGGTAAAATAACAGGAAAAATTAATGCTGTTGGAACAAGTTTCAATCCAGAAAAAATGGTTACAAAACTTTCGGGAACCGTTTCATCCGCTTATTACAATAAATATACTTATCAAAATATTGCGCTCGACGCAAAAGTGAATCGTGGTGCGTTTGATGCGCATGTTTTCTCAAAAGATCCAAATGCGAATCTTAATTTAACTGCTTCTGGTGTGTACAAAAAGGATTTATCAGATGTAAAATTGAACGGAAATATTGTCAAATTAGATGTTCAAAAGCTTGGTTTTTACAATGAACCAATGATTGTTGCAGGAGAAATTGATGCCAATTTTGCTGATTTAAACCCAGATTATTTAAATGGTTCTTTATACCTGAAAAACTTTGCATTATCCAATACAAAAGATGTTTTTCCAATGCAAGAAGTGAGCTTGATTGCGACTTCAACTGCTGATTCGAATCAAATTAGTTTGACTTCACAATTGGCCGATTTGGATATGAAGGGAAAGTTTAAATTGACGCAAATTTTCGGTTCATTAACTTCAACAATTAACCAATATTATGAATTTCAGAAACCAAATAAAGACGAAAAAATAGAACCTCATCAATTCTTTACTTTGAATGCAAAAATTAAAGATGATGAGTTGATTCGAAGATTTGTTCCAGATTTGAAAAACTTCGAAACCATAACATTTGATGCAACTTATAATGCAGATTCAAAACAGATTAATGTAGATGGAAAAATTCCGAATTTAACGTACGGAACAAATACAATTAACAACGGAATTTTAAAACTATCCAACCAAAATGAAGCCTTGTTGTATTCGTTGAATGTGGATGCGTTAAAAAGCGAAAGTTTTCAATTACAAAAAATTGATTTGAATGGTGATATTACAAATAATGTCATCAATTATAACGTTTCGACAAAGGATGTGAAAGATGCGACGCAATTTTTGGTGGCTGGAAATCTAAAAACGCTAAACGATATCGCGGAAATTAGTCTTAATCCGAATGGATTGGTCTTAAACTACGATCAATGGCAAGTTGGTGAAGGAAATTTAATTCAGTTGAGAAAAGATGGAATTGTGGCGAATAATTTCAGTTTGATGAACAATGGAAGTCAAATTTTATTACAATCTGAATCGGAAAAAGGAACAAGTCCGCTGAATATTACCATCAAAGATTTCAAAATTGAAACCATTGCAGAAATCATTAAAAAAGATGATTTACCTGCCGAAGGAATAATCAATGGAACAGCTCAAATTAGAGATTTAAACAAAGAAATGACCTTCAATGCTGATTTGACCGTTTCAGATTTAAAAGCTTTCGGAAATCCTATTGGAAATATTATAGCAAAAGTACAAAACACTTCTCCAACCATGATTAACGCTGATATTACCTTAGATGGAAACAGCAACAACATGAAGATTTTTGGAGATTATAATACCAAAGAAAGTGCGTTTGATTTAGCTTTAGATATCAATCGATTAGAAATGAAATCAGTGCAAGGATTTACAATGAATCGAATCAAAGATACAGAAGGTTATATTTCTGGAAATCTAAAAATCGTTGGAACAATGGATAAACCGAGCATTTTAGGTCAGGTGAAATTTAATCAAGTAGGTTTAACGATTGCTGAAACAGGAAGTAATTTCAGAAAAATTGATGACGCGATTGATTTCACGAACAAAGGAATTGAGTTCAATCGATTCAAAATTAATGACAATGATGGTAATTCATTAACGATAAGAGGAGAAATTTTAACGGAAACGTATCGTGACTTCGCCTTCAATTTAACAGCAAATGGACGAGATTTCAATGTCGTAAATTCAGAAAAATCGAACGACGCCATCATGTACGGAAAGTTAGCTGTTAATGCAAACTTAACGATAAAAGGTGACTTAGATTTACCGAAAGTAAACGGAAGCTTAACCGTGACTGATGATACGAATTTCACATTTGTTTTACCACAATCTTCACCTTCTTTACAAGAGCGCGAAGGAATTGTCGAATTTATCGATCAAGATCAAGTGGCGCTTCAAGAAACGATTAAAACAGATGAATTAATAGCCGAATCTAAAATAAAAGGGTTAGATGTAAGTGTCAATATTGAAATTAGTAAAGAAGCTAAAACATCTATTATCATCGACAAAGCAAACGGAGATTTTGTTGAAATACAAGGTGAAGCAGAATTAACAGGCGGAATGGATCCTTCAGGAAAAATGACGTTGGTTGGCGTTTATCAAGTAGAAAAAGGTGCGTACGAACTTTCGGTAAGCTTGTTAAAACGTCGTTTTGATATTCAAAAAGGAAGTACCATTACATGGACTGGTGAGCCAACTACAGCCAATTTAGACATTACGGCGATATACAAAACAAAAGTTGCTCCCATTGATTTAATCGAACAACAAATTTCGGGCTATTCTTCTTCTGAAATGAACATGTACAAACAACGAATTCCGTTCAATACCGAGTTAATTTTGAAAGGTGAACTATTAAAGCCTGATATTAAATTCAATATTTCAATGGATAAAGACAATCCGTCCATTGCAACTGCGGTGATAGAAAATACACAATCGAAATTGGATCAGTTGAAAAATGATGAAGCCGAAATGAACAAACAAGTTTTTGCGCTATTATTATTGAATCGTTTTATTGGCGAGAATCCGTTCGAAAGTAAAACAAGTGTATCTGCAGAAACAATGGCGTTACAAAGTGTGAGTAATATTCTATCTCAGCAATTGAATAATTTAGCGGATGATTTAATCCAAGGAATTGACATCGATTTGGGATTAGATACGCAAGACGATTATTCTTCAGGATCTAAAAACACACGTACTGATCTGAATGTTGCCGTGAGCAAACGATTACTAAACGACCGATTGAAAGTTTCGGTTGGAAGTAATTTTGGATTAGATGGTGATGCACGAGAAAATGAAAACATGACTAATATTGCGGGTGATATCACAATTGATTATAGCTTATCTCGTGATGGTCGATACATGTTGAGAGCTTATCGAAAAGATGAATACCAAGTTGCATTACAAGGACAAATTGTAGAAACAGGTGTTGGATTTATCATCACATTAGATTACGATAAATTCAAAGAAATTTTCGAGAAAAGAAGAAAAAATAGAACGAACAGAGCAAATAGAAATACACAAAATCAAGAAGTGAAACCATGAAAAAATCAGTTTTAACCTATATCAAATTTATAACTTGTTCAATTTCTATTTTAGGTATTTCTTCTTGTAGCAATACACGTTTTCTGAAAGAAGGTGAAATGCTTTACACGGGCTCTAAATTAACAATAGAAGGCGACTCGTTAAGCAAAGCCGACAAAGCTGAACTAAAAGATAATCTCGAAAAAAATATCATTCCAAAACCTAATTCAAGTTTTTTTGGACTTCGTCCGCGTTTGTACATTTACAACATCACCAGCGAACCTAAAAAGCAAAAAGGACTGAAATATTGGTTAAAATATAAAGTGGGTGAAAAACCTGTTTTATTGGGAGATGTAGACATCGAATTCAATAAAAAAATTCTGGTCAATTATTCAGAAAACAAAGGATTTTTCAATGCCAAAGCACAAGATGATACAATAAGTAAAAACAAAAAAGCAGAAGTACATTATGTTTTAAAACCACATAAACGTTATTACATCAACCAAATTAATTTCCCAAAAGACACCACTTTAGCGGTCAACAAAGAAATTAAAAAAACACAAGCTAACACTTTACTAAAAGATAAACAGCCTTTTGATTTAGATGTTATAAAAGCCGAACGAGAACGAATAGATGCGCGACTAAAAGAAAATGGATTCTATTATTTTCATCCCGATAACATTATTGTACAAGCGGATAGTACGGTTACCAATAAGCAAGATGTCGAACTTTTTGTAAAATTAAAAGATAAGACACCAGAGCAAGCCAAACAACAGTATAGTATAGATAAAGTAATTGT
The DNA here is from genome assembly GCF_029840775.1 of Empedobacter sp. GD03865. NCBI lineage: Bacteria > Pseudomonadati > Bacteroidota > Flavobacteriia > Flavobacteriales > Weeksellaceae > Empedobacter > Empedobacter sp. GD03865. Next base: position 13,290 of record NZ_JAOCDF010000014.1, on the reverse strand, counting down.
TTTTCCTGATTATAACATTCGTGATGCTCGAAAAGGAATCTACAATATGCCCATGAACAACGACTCCTTAGCGAAATATGAGCAAAATGGATTTTACATGGTCGATTCTAAAAACAGTTTCAAACCAAAAGTTTTTGACCGTGCGTTATATTTTAAAACGGGAGATATTTACAACCGAGCAGATCATAATTTAACCCTAAATCGATTAATTAATTTGGGTGTATTCAAATTTGTGAAAAATGATTTCGTGATCTCTGATTCTATTAATAATAAATTTGATGTGTATTATACCTTAACACCACGCGAATTCCAATCATTGAGATTAGAAGTTTTAGGACGAACAAATTCGGCGAATTACGGCGGTGGTGAATTAAACTTGAACTGGACTCATCGAAATATATTTAAAGGAGCAGAACAGCTTAAAATGGCTTTATATGGTGCTTTTGATATGCAATTAGGAGGGCAAAAAGATGCCAACAACATTTTTAGAGCTGGTTTTAATACGCAACTTTCGATTCCAAGAATTGTAGCACCTTTCAAATTTCATTCATCGAGTGCATTTGTACCAAGAACAAATATTGAAATTGGATACGAATATCAAAACAGATCAAAATTATATACCTTACATAATTTCAATACGTCATTTGGATATGTTTGGAAAGAAAATGCTCAAAAAGAACACAATTTAAAAGTTTTTAGTGCGACTTTATTGTTTCCAGAAAAAGTAACAGACGAATACAATAGCAAGATTTACGATTCAATTGGAAATATCATCAACCCAAGTTTAAAACGTGTAGTGGACAAACAATTAATCTTTGGACCACAATATTCATACACGTATACAACCACGATGTTACCACGAAAAAGCACATTTTACTACCGTGGATCTGTCGATTTAGCGGGAAATTTAACTGGTTTGATTACAGGTGCAAATGTAAAAAAAGACAAGGAAAAAAAGATTTTCAAAATTCCATTTAGTCAATACGCAAAAATGGAACACGACTTCCGTTTTTATCATAAATTTTCAGATAAATCATCAATTGCCACACGATTTATTGGTGGCATCGCTTATTCGTACGGAAATTCAGAATTTGTTCCCTACTCGAAACAATTCTTTGTCGGAGGAAGCAACAGTATTCGTGCATTTAGAGCGCGAACATTAGGACCAGGAAGTTATGATCCACGCAATCAAAATGCCAATTTCTTTTATGATCAATCGGGTGATATTAAATTAGAAGTAAATGCAGAATTTAGACAAAAGTTATTCAGTTTTCTTAATCTCGCCTTGTTTGTTGATGCTGGAAACATTTGGTTAATCAACGAAGATGAAACACGTCCTGGTGCAAAATTCTCAAAAGATTTTATGAACGAAATAGCCGTTGGAGCTGGTTTAGGATTACGTCTTGATTTTAATATTTTAGTATTAAGATTAGATTTAGCAACACCGCTTCGAGTGCCTTATTACGAAAAGAATGACCGTTGGACTTTTGATAAAATAGATTTTGGAGACAAAGCATGGCGAAAAGATAATTTAATTTTGAATATTGCCATTGGATATCCGTTCTAAGCAAAGCGTAAAGCAAAAATAAAAAAAATGAGCGTCACAATGGACGCTCATTTTTTTTATTTAATCATATATTTATTTCAAATCAAAACGATCTGCGTTCATTACTTTATTCCAAGCAGCAACGAAATCGTTGATAAATTTATCTTGAGCATCTTCTTGAGCATACACCTCAGCTACAGCTCTTAATTCAGAATTTGATCCGAATACTAAGTCTGCACGAGTTCCTGTCCATTTAGGTGCTCCTGTTTTACGATCAGATCCCATGTAGATTTCTTTCGTTTCATCAGTCGCTTTCCAAACAGTACCCATATCCAATAAATTCACAAAGAAATCATTTGTCAATTCACCTGGACGATCTGTAAAAACACCATGTTTAGAACCGTCATAATTTGCATTCATTGCACGCATTCCACCAACTAAAACAGTTAATTCTGGTGCAGTCAAGGTCAACAATTGTGCTTTATCAATCACCAATTCTTCTGTCGAAACAGATTTTCTTGTATTTTTTCGGTAATTTCTCACACCATCTGCAAGTGGTTCTAAATATGCTACAGATTCTACTTCGGTTTGTTCTTGAGTTGCATCTCCGCGACCAGCTGTAAACGGAACAGTAATTGTTTTTCCTGCGTCTTTTGCTGCTTTTTCAATCGCTGCATTTCCTCCTAAGACAATTAAATCCGCAATCGAAACTTGTTTTGAAGAATTCGCTGAATTAAATTCTTGTTGAATATTTTCTAAAACTGTTAAGACTTTATTCAATTGAATTGGATTATTCCCTTCCCAATTTTTCATTGGTTCCAAACGAATACGCGCACCATTTGCTCCTCCACGTTTATCCGATCCACGGAAAGACGAAGCCGAAGCCCAAGCTGTAGAAACTAATTCTGAAACAGATAATCCTGAAGCTAAAATTTTAGATTTCAAATCAGCGATATCAACCTCATCAATTAATTCATGTGTAACAGCTGGAATTGGATCTTGCCAAGTGAACACTTCTTTCGGAACATCTGCACCTAAATAACGAGAAAGTGGTCCCATATCACGGTGTGTCAACTTGAACCATGCCTTACGGAAAGCATCTTCAAATTCTTCTGGATGTTGCAAGAAACGACGTCCAATTTTTTCGTAAGCTGGATCTGTACGTAACGCAATATCAGAAGTCAACATCGTTGGTCTTATTTTTTTTGAAGAATCATGTGCATGTGGAATAATTTCGCCTACATCTTTTGCTACCCATTGATGAGCACCTGCAGGAGATTTCGTTAATTCCCATTCAAAACCGAACAAATAGCTTAAGAATAAATTCGACCATTCTGTTGGTTTACTTGTCCAAGTTACTTCAAGACCAGATGTAATGGTATCACCTGCATTTCCTGTCCCGTACAAGTTTTTCCAACCTAATCCTTGCATTTCCAAACCTGCAGCTTCTGGCTCTGGTCCAACATGATCTGCAGAAGCAGCACCATGTGTTTTTCCGAATGTATGCCCACCAGCAATTAAAGCCAATGTTTCTTCATCATTCATTGCCATACGCGCAAACGTATCACGAATATCGCGTGCAGAAGCTAATGGATCTGGATTACCATCTGGTCCTTCTGGATTCACGTAAATTAATCCCATTTGTACAGCAGCCAAAGGATTTTCTAAATCGCGATCACCAGAATAACGGCTATTTGCACCACCACTCTCTTCTAACCAAATTTTTTCAGAACCCCAATATACATCCATATTCGGCTCCCAAACATCAGCACGACCTCCAGCAAAACCTAACGTTTTGAATCCCATCGACTCTAATGCTACATTTCCTGTTAAGATAATTAAATCTGCCCACGAAATTTTATTACCATATTTTTGTTTGATTGGCCAAATTAAACGACGCGCTTTGTCCAGCGAAACGTTGTCTGGCCATGAGTTAAGCGGCGCAAAACGTTGTTGTCCTTCACCTGCTCCACCACGACCATCTTGCACACGGTATGTACCTGCACTATGCCACGCCATACGAATGAAAAATGGACCATAATGTCCAAAATCTGCTGGCCACCAATCTTGAGAATCAGTCATCAAAGCTTTTAAATCAGCTTTAACCGCTTCTAAATCTAATTTTTTAAATTCTTCTGCATAATTAAAATCTTCCCCCATTGGGTTCGATTTGTTTGAATGTTGACGTAAAATATCAACTTTTAATTGATTTGGCCACCAATGTTGATTTTGTGTTCCTTCTCCTGCAACTGGTTTTGACATTGTACCATTGTGAAAAGGGCATTTTGAAATATCACCTCCTTGATTCTCCATGAATACTTTTTTTTTATGTTTAATACTTTTGTTTTGTAAATATCATAAATATAGCAATTTGTCTTATCAATTAAAAATCAAATTGTTTTATCAATCAATCAATTTATTTTATATAGAATGTAAATTAAATAGTTATTAATTATATTATAAAAATTGATTCGTTTATTTTTAATGAGTAAAGAGATTTCGAGAATCCTCTAGCTTTTAAGTTTATATCTGTATCAAGATAAAACTACATTTCACATAATATCAATGCATAGAAATTTTCAATCTTAACTTCAATATATCTTAACATCGTAAAATTATTATAGTCAAAAAAATGTTTATACATTTGTAACAATGAAATTTATAATTCTCATAATTGCATTATATGTTAATGTTCTATCATTTGTGCCATGTCAAGACACAAATACTAATAGAACGCAAGTTTCTATGGTGCATAGTGAGAAAGATAATTCAGATCATAAAGATCAATGTAGTCCTTTGTGCGTTTGTAATTGTTGTCAAATTACAATTTCATCAATGAAATTTACACGATTACTAAAAACTCCTAAAGTTTTTGAACCAAATACTTCCAAGAAAATACAATTCAAAAAGAATACAATTCAAAACCAATTGTATGCCGATATCTGGCAACCTCCTAAAATAAATATTGCTTAACGAGACGATTTCTTTTTTCGTCTACACATTGATTTCAATTGATATAAAATTGAAGTCAACACTTTTCTGTGCTCATTTATTTTGATAATAAGTGGGTAATGTTAATACAATTAATCAAATTATCTGTGTTAGATAAAATCATAAAATTTAGTATCCAAAACAAAATTGTTATTGGAATTATGACTGTATTGTGGATTATCTGGGGCGTATGGAGCGCAACAAAATTGCCAATAGATGCGGTACCCGATATTACCAACAATCAAGTCCAAATTATTACGGTCAGCCCTACTCTAGCTGGTCAAGAAGTAGAACAATTGGTCACTTTTCCAATTGAGCAAAGTATTGCGAATATTCCTGATATCGAAGAAACAAGAAGTATTTCTCGTTTTGGTTTATCTGTGATTACGGTAGTGTTTAAAGAAGATGTAGATATTTATTTTGCGCGTCAATTAGTCAACGAAAAATTAAAAGAAGCACAAGAAGACATTCCGCAAGGTGTTGGTATTCCTGAATTATCACCTGTGAGTACTGGTCTTGGCGAAGTCTATCAATATATTTTACATCCTAAAAAAGGAAGTGAAAAAAAATACAATTCAAAACAATTGCGCGAAATGCAAGATTGGATTGTTCGCAGACAATTAAACGGAACACCAGGTGTTGCTGAGATCAATAGTTTTGGTGGAGAATTAAAAGAATACGAAGTTGCTTTAGATCCGAATAGGTTACGCGCAATGGGAATTAGTGTATCAGATATTTTTGATGCCTTAGAAAAAAATAATCAAAACACAGGAGGAGCTTACATCGATAAGAAGCCAAATGCTTACTTTATTCGAGGAATTGGTATGGTAACTTCTCTAGATGATGTAAAATTAATTCCTGTAAAAAATGCGACGGGAACTGTTCCTATTTTTATAAAAGATGTAGCTGATGTAAGGCTAGGACATGCCATACGATATGGAGCAATGACCTACAATGGTGAAGTAGATGCGGTTGGTGGTGTTGTAATGATGTTAAAAGGAGCCAATTCGAACGAAGTGGTTAACCTAATTAAAGAAAAAATACCTACAATTCAAAAATCATTACCAGATGATATCGTCATCGAACCTTTCCTTGATCGAACGAATTTAGTCAATCGTGCAATTAAAACAGTAGAAAAAAATCTGATCGAAGGTGCTTTGATTGTCATTTTTGTATTGGTTATTTTTCTTGGTAACCTAAGAGCTGGTTTAATCGTTGCTTCAGCAATTCCGTTATCCTTATTATTTGCATTAGGAATGATGAATATTTTTGGTGTAAGTGCGAATTTAATGAGTTTAGGAGCGATTGATTTTGGATTGATAGTCGATGGAGCCGTTATTATTGTAGAAGCGACTTTACATCATCTTGGACTTAGAAAATCAACGCATCGATTAACCCAAAAAGAAATGGATGAAGAGGTTTTTCTTTCAGCTTCAAAAATTAGAAATTCAGCCGCTTTCGGGGAAATTATCATACTTATTGTCTACATTCCTATTCTTACATTGGTTGGTGTAGAAGGAAAAATGTTTACACCAATGGCTAAAACAGTTGGTTTTGCAATTCTAGGTGCATTGATTCTTTCGTTAACGTACATCCCAATGATGAGTGCTTTATTTTTATCAAAAAAGCCTACTCTCAAAGCTTCTTTTTCAGATAAAATGATGGTGAAAATCCATAAAGTTTATGAACCATTATTAGAAAAAGCAATCCGAATCAAATATTGGTTAGTTGGTATTACTGTTGTAATTTTTGCAGTATCAATTATTCAATTCAGGAATATGGGAGGAGAATTTATTCCACAATTACAAGAAGGTGATTTTGCTTTTCACTGTATTTTACCACAAGGAAGTTCCTTAACCCAAAGTTTAGAAACATCCATGCAAGCTTCTCGTATTTTAAAAGAATTTGATGAAGTTAAAATGGTCGTTGGCAAAACAGGTTCTGCTGAGGTTCCCACAGATCCTATGCCTCCTGAAGCAACAGATATGATTATCGTTCTAAAACCAAAGGACGAATGGAAAAGAAAAATTTCTTATGAAGAATTAGGTGATGAAATGATGGAAAAACTAGAGGTTATTCCTGGAGTTTTCTTTGAAAAAAATCAACCAATTCAAATGCGTTTTAATGAGTTGATGACAGGAATTCGACAAGATGTAGCAGTCAAAATTTTTGGCGAGAATTTAGATTCTCTCTCTTATTATGCAGATAAAACCTCAAAAGCAATTCAATCTGTTGAAGGTGTTACAGCACCCCAAGTAGAACGCGTAAGTGGTTTACCTCAGATTAATGTTGAATATGACCGAATCCGAATGGCAAATTACGGATTGAATATTCAAGAGGTGAATGATATGTTAAGTACAGCTTTTGCAGGAAAAACAGCAGGTCAAGTTTTTGAGAACGAAAGACGCTTTGATTTAGTTGTTCGTTTGGATAGTGTGCATCGAAAAAGCATAGATGACATTAACAATTTAATGATTCCGACAAATTCTGGCAATCAAATCCCGTTATCTCAAGTTGCCAATGTAAGTTATAAATTGGGTGCTTCACAAATTAGTCGCGAAGAAGGAAAACGAAGAATTGTAATTGGTTTCAACGTAAAAGATCGCGACGTAGAATCGGTTGTAAAAGATATTCAGACAAAATTAGACAAAGAAATCAAATTGCCTTCAGGCTATTATTTCACCTATGGAGGGCAGTTCGAAAATCTACAAGCAGCTAGTCAACGTTTAATGATTGCAGTACCAATCTCCTTATTATTAATTTTTATGTTGTTGTATTTTACATTTCATTCATTCAAACAAGCTGCATTAATTTTTACAGCAATTCCAATGAGTGCAATCGGAGGTATTTTTGCATTAATTATTCGCGATATGCCATTTAGTATTAGTGCCGGAATTGGTTTTATTGCATTATTTGGTGTCGCTGTTTTAAACGGAATTGTTTTAATTGGAACATTCAACCAATTAGAAAAAGAAGGGGAGAAAAACATTCTAAAACGAATAATGGAAGGAACCAATATCCGATTACGACCAGTATTAATGACAGCGACAGTTGCATCGTTAGGATTTTTACCAATGGCAATTTCCACAGGCGCAGGTGCCGAGGTTCAAAAACCTTTAGCAACAGTTGTCATTGGAGGATTAATCACAGCTACTTTTTTAACCTTATTTGTATTACCAATGTTATATTTAATATTCAATTCAAAACTTTCGAAAATAAAATTGAATTCAAAAAATACACTTCCATTTCTTGTAATCGGAATGTTTTTAATGGGACAATCTATTCAAGCGCAAACTCGTTCAATTAATATTCAAGAAGCACAACAAATTGCAATTGAAAATAATCCATTAATCAAAGCAAATGAACGAAGTATTTCATCAAGTGAAGCTTTAAAAGGAACCGCAAATGAATTACCAAAATTAAATGTGGAAGCACAACTTGGGCAATATGCGAGTCCAAAATTTGATTATGGTTTATCCATTTCTCAAAGTATTCCATTTCCAACGATTTTTAAACATCGAAAGGCAGTTTTAGAATCAGAAGTAAATAGCAAGAAGATACAAAAAGAAGTAACAACAAACGAATTGTTGAAACAAGTGAGAACCTATTTCTATCAGATCGAATATTTAGAATATAACCATAATCAACTCGAACAATTAAATAAACTTTATGTAGAATTTATTCGAATTGCTTCGGTTCGATTTAATGCAGGTGATATTAAGAAAATAGAAATAAATACGGCAGAAACACAACAAGGAGAAATCAATTTGTTGCTGAAACAAAACAAAGTGTATTTAGCAAATGCGTACAAAAATCTTAACGTATTATTGAATACCGAAGAAGATTTTACAATTACCAAAGAGACGAATTATATTCCATTAAAATTGAGTGGAATTTTAGACGGTTCTACAATTGAGCATCATCCTACTCTAAAAGCTTTTTACCAACAGATGGAAATTACAGAACGAAACAAAGATGTCTTAAAAGCCGAAGGTTTACCAGAATTCTCACTTGGTGTAAACAGTTTATCGATGATTGGAATGCACGAAAAAAATGGAGTTGAAAGGTATTACAATGGTCTTGATCGTTTTACTTCAGTAAACCTTGGTGTAGCAATTCCCTTAACGTTTGGTGCTACAAAGGCAAAAATCAAAGCATTGGAATATGATAAACAAGCCATTCAAGAAACAGCCAATTTTCAAAAACAACAGCTAAAGATTCAACTTGATAATTCGATTAATCAATATCAGCAAGATTGGGAACAATATGAATATTACGTAAACCAAGCCATTCCAAATGCAGAAAAAATTGTAAAGGCAGCTCAATTGGGTTACAAAACTGGTGAAATCTCGTATGTCGAATATCTTTTTGCATTGCAAACCGCAACGGATATTCAATTAAAATATCTTGAATCGATACAACAAGTCAATCAAACTGTTGTCAATATTAATTCTATCATCAATCAATAAAATGAAAACAATAAAGATTATTATCTATAGCGTGTTAGCCATATTATTTCTAAGTAATTGTACCAAAGAAACAAAAACGGCACAACCTACAGAAGAAAAAGAAGCTGAGCACGAAGAAGCTCCACAAACAATTGCTACGCTAACAGAAGAACAAATGAAGGCTGTTGGTGTAAAACTGGGAACAATTGAAGTAAAGGAGTTAACAGCTATGATTAAAGCAAATGGAATTTTAAACGTTCCGAATAGCAATATGGCAAGTGTTGCATCCATGTTTGGTGGAGTAATACAAACCTTACCCATTCAGGAAGGTTCATATGTCAAAAAAGGACAAGTAATTGCGACAATTTCAAATCCAGAATTTATTCTAACACAAGAGCAATATTTAACTGTTTTGAGTCGAATTACCTATGCAGAGCAAGAATTTAGACGACAAAAAGAATTGTTTGATAACGATGCTGGTGCAAAAAAGAATCTTCAGAACTCTTCTGCTGAATTGAAAACATTACGTTCTCAAAAAGCATCTTTGTCTCGTCAACTGCAAATGATGGGAATTAATCCTTCTAAAGTAAGCAATGCAAATTTGAAAAATGGAATGGTAATTACAGCACCAATTAGTGGAACAGTAAGTAAAATTATTGCGCAAATAGGGAGTTATGTAGATGTCTCGTCTCCTGTCGCTGAAATCATTGATAACAGTTCTATTCACTTAGATTTACAAGTTTTCGAGAAAGATTTACCTAAAATGAAAGTTGGTCAAGTTATTCAATTTGAATTAACAAATAATCCAGGAAACAGTTACGAAGCAGTCGTTTACAGCATTGGTTCTTCTTTCGAAAATGAAAGTAAAACCATAGCAGTACATAGCAAAGTACGAGGAAATAAAAGTGGATTAATAAATGGAATGAATATTACAGGAGCCGTAAGCTTAAGTAATTCCTCTACACCTGCTGTTCCGAATGAAGCAATTGTAGAAGCAGATGGTAAATTTTACATCTTTGTCAAAACAAACAAAAAAGTAGAAGAGCATACAGACGAAGAAAGTAAAGATCCGAACGAAAAGAACAAAGAACATAAAAATGAAAAATCGATAAACTTTGAAAAAATCGAAGTTGTAAAAGGTTCTTCAGATATGGGTTACACAGCTATTACAACCGTAAATGAAGTTGATCCAAACGCGCAAATTGTTGTAAAAGGATCCTTCTTTGTGAATGCTAAATTAAGTAATTCCGGAGATCACGGACACTAAAACAATTCAAATAAATTGAGTTGTTCCCCTAACTAACTTCCAATAAAAAGTCCGATAAACAATATGTTTATTGGACTTTTTAGTAGTTGTAATAAATAAGTAACTATTTAATTCGTAATTCAAAAATCTCAAATACTTTTTAATAATTCGTTATCATCGTCTAATTCTTCGATACAACGTTTTACAAACGTCACTCAGACTGACGATACTGAGAAGCTGAAATAAATTCAACTTGACGAATCGTTGTCATTTAAAAAAATATTTGAAATAAAGAATTTGAGATTAAGAGGAGGAGCCACGGTGTGGCTCAGGTGATACTTATTTCTTACTTTCATTTTTTTATTCATAGCTTATCTATTTTAATTATCGGTATTCATATACCCTTCGGGGAAGCTCATCCAAAAAACATTTGAAATTAAAAATTTGATATTAAGAGGAGGAGCCATGGTATGGCTCAGGTAATTCAACTAACTAAATTATCTCCATAAAGTTGGCAACTCGCTCCACTCAGACACTCCAACTTTTTTTATTCCAATGATTTAGAGTTAAATTGCATTTCGATTCTAAATCGTCGCATTTTTCTAATCCTTTTTTCTAATTCAGATTCGTTATCACTTTTATCAACGGATTTTAGAGTCGACTAACGATTTGCAGACGAGCTTCAATCCATTGAAACAAGCGTAAAAAAGAATACCTTTTTAAGTTTCATTCAAACATTTTCTTAACGTGTGTGTTTTAATACCGTTTTCGTCATTCTTTTCCAATATTCAAATTCGCTTTTAGTATGGTCACTGAGGTTTTAGAAGGAAAAAATCAAACATGCGAAGGGAATAGATCGTAAAAATGTGGCTTCGTGAACCTCAGCCACCAAGAAAAACCTGTTCCTAGGCTCTCGAAGGGAAAAGATCAAACTATCAAGAAGAAAAGGTTTTCAGTATGGTTAAAATTTAGTTTATATCCATTTGTTATACGTCTTAATTAAAATTCGTCAGTTCGAGTGATTTTTCGAAATAATAATGAAGAAAAATTGTATCGAGAATAGAATTTTATCTTCAAAAAATTCAGCCACCAAAAGATCGTTCCCTGAGTTCTAAAAAGGAAAATATCGTAAAAGTGTGACTTCGAGAACCTCAGCCACAAAGAAATAATCGTACCCTAAAAGGTATAATACTTACGTTTAAATAAATATTATACCTTTTTGGGTATAAAATAAAAATTATGACTATATTTATACCTCAAAGGGTATAATATGAATCAATCAATTGCAGAATTTATCAAACAAAAAAGAAAAAGATTAAAACTTACACAACCTGAATTGGCTGAGAGAGCTGGAGTTGGTTTAAGATTTATTCGTGAACTAGAACAAGGAAAACCTTCTGTAAGGTTAGATAAAGTTAATCAAGTTTTAGCTTTATTTGGTTCTGAAGTTGGTGTAATTGATAAAATTGAGCAATGAGAAAAGGTTTAGTCTATTATAAAAATCAATTTGCAGGAACAATTTCTGAAAATGAAAATGGTTATATTTTTAAATACGATCAAGAATATTTGAATAATTTGGAATCGAAACCAATTAGTTTAACGCTTCCAAAACAACAAGATTCTTATGAAAGTAAAATTTTATTTCCTTTTTTTGATGGATTAATACCAGAAGGTTGGCTTTTGAATATTGCAGTAAAAAATTGGAAATTAAATTCTAAAGATCGTTTTGGTTTATTATTAACCCTTTGCAAAGATTGTATTGGAGCTGTTTCTATCATTTCAAATAATGAAGAATTATGATAAAATGCCTTAGTTGTTACAAAGAATTAGCAGAAAATGAAATTGATTTTCATTCTAAATGTTCTAAAAAAATATTTGGTTCAATAAATCCTCCTTCAATTGATTTTGACAGCAAACAATTAGAAGAATTAGCAAAAGAGTTGATTGTAAAAAGTGTTGCAGTTACAGGTGTACAGCCAAAATTATCTTTAAATCTTATAAGCGATATAAATAAACAATCGAGATTTACAATTGTGGATCTTGAAGGAAATTATATTTTAAAACCTGCTTCAAAAGAATATATCGACTTACCCGAAAATGAAGACTTAACCATGCATTTAGCGGAATTGGTAAAAATAAAAACAGCAACACACACACTTATTCGGCTTAAATCAGGTGAATTGGCTTATTTAACAAAGCGATTTGATCGAAAAAATCAAGATAAAATTGCTGTTGAAGACTTTTGTCAATTGACTGAAAATTTAACGGAACATAAATATCGAGGATCAATAGAAAAAATCGGAAAATTAATCTATCAACTAACTAAAAATAGTGGATTTGAAGCTCAAAAATTATTTGAAATTGTTTTATTTAATTACTTGACTGCAAATGCTGATATGCATCTTAAAAACTATTCATTAATCGAAAATGATTTCAATGAATACGAATTATCTCCAGCTTACGATTTATTGAATACACTGTTATTAATTCCCGATGATAAGGAAGAATCTGCATTAACAATTAATGGTAAAAAAAATAGATTAAAAATAGAAGATTTCAATCAGTTAGCGAAAACATTAAAAATACCTAATAAATCAGTAGAATCTATTTACAAAAGATTCATCAAAATTAGACTAAAATGGATCGATTTTGTGGAGATTAGCTTCTTAAATAAAGATACTAAACAAGCGTATATTGAAACATTGAACACTAGATTTAATAAATTGTTTAGTTCTAATAATTAGAGCAAGTATGACTTCAAGAACCTCAGCCACCAAGAAAACACGTTCCATGAGGCACTCGAAGGGAAAAGAGTAAACACTCGAAAGGAAAAGATCGTAAAATGTGACTTCGAAAACCTCAGCCACCAAGAAAACCGTTCCCTGAGCATTCTAAATGCAGTATCTTTCTATAACTTTTTTATTCATAGCTTAATCTATTTTAATTATAGATATTCATTTGAAACAATTAATAACTCATGAATAAAAAATGAATGAATATAGTTTTTCAAAATCCTTTTTCTAATTCAAATTCGTTGTCACTTTTAACAACAAATTTTA